>NZ_NOZC01000021.1:0-204183 GCF_002258545.1 Rhodococcus sp. 05-2255-3B1
AAGGGTGGCCCTTGTCGTGGGCGAGTTACGACAGGACTCGCCGAGCACCTACATATGAGGTTGTACGGGGACCATCACGTGAGGGTGTACACCGATACCACGCTCCAAACCGATCATCAAGCTGCGCCGAGCACCGCTCAAATTCTGTGCGACGTGATGATGCTCGAGCGAACGTGCATTGTTCTTGCAGAGCTGTTCGATGCCCTGGACCACGGCGCAAACGGCACCCAGAAGCGCGGGAGCCCACTCGGGAGCAGGCGTCACGAGCAAGACGGGTACTGCCGCCGCAGAAGCGATCGAAATGCAGGAAGAGGAGACGTAGAGCCTCCGGCACCTGCGCCCCAATCTGCTGTGAGTGACCAGCGCGACATCCACGAGCGCTTTGTAAGCCTCGAAGGTCGGATTTGGCGGTATAGGTAGTGGGGGACGTCTAACTGCACCACCGAACTCTCCCTCCTCCTCTCCCTCTTCCTCCTCGGTGAGGAATAACGTTCGGGCTATCGCAGCGATGGTGGCGAATCTCAAAAGGCGGCTTACCAGGTGGTTCAGCACATTCACTATTCTTCTGCCAGCAGCGCGCAAGCGATTCATGGGACAGATTGTCACATCAGGGTCAACTTGCGGTCGGAGCCGACGGGTGTGATGTCAGTTGGGCGAGGTTGGGGTCTGCGAGGTACCGGTAGGCGGTGGACAATGAGCAACCCAGCATGTTGGCGATTTCCTGCGTGGAGATGCCCTTGGACCTGAGTTCACGTGCCCTTAAGGCGTGAACGTTGTCGACCTTGCGAGGGCGACCACCTCGCCGGCCATTCTTGGCTGCCGCGGTCAGTCCAGCACGGGTTCGTTCGATCATCGTGTCTCGCTCAAGTTGAGCGAACGCAGCCATGATGGTGAGCATTGCTCTACCCATGGGTCCATCCGTGTGGAGGCCCTCCGTGATGCTTCGGAAGTCAATCTTTCTTGCCGTGAGTTCGGAGATGACGTCGAGCACATGCCGAGTGTCTCGACCCAAACGATCAAGCTTCCACACTGTGAGCATGTCTCCTTCTCGAAGGTGGTCGAGACATGCAGAGAGCTCGGGTCGATCGGTCTTGCTGCCACTGACCCCGTGGTCTGTGAAGACGCGTGTGGCTCCGGCTCCGGACAAGGCGTCCAGCTGTAGTTGTGGGTCTTGGTCAGTTGTACTCACCCTTGCGTATCCAATGATGGCCATCCTGCTCCAATTCTCAAAAACCCATGTCCGTCTGGGTTTTGAGAATATAGCTTTTGAGACGGGATTTCAAGAATCTGCCACCGCTGGTCCGGACGGGGTCGAGCTTCACGGACCCCGATCGCAGTCGTTCTCATAAACCCATCGTTTTTGAGACAGCTAGCCCGAGGCTTTTGGGGATTGTTTTTGAAGCAGTGTCGTTCAACTGAATGATTTACTCTCTTGACGGCAGACCGAGGCCATCGGCTGGTTTATCGCTGCGCTTGGTTCTGCCACAGGCAGTTCCCGGTGCAGAGGTGAAGCCGAGGCAGTGTGATCGTGAAACGGCCGTCACCAGGGTCGCACGCGGGAGGCGGCTTTTTGAGCTAGAACGATCACGAGCCCGTCGCAGGCGGATTGGGGCCACCACAGCTTGGGTCATCCCCGAATAGCGGCACTTTGTCGGTCATACCCGCTAATGTCCTGTCGTGCCCGACACCGAACCGATCCCAGCAGATATATACGGCGCAGATCCGATGATCTTGGTTACTGGCGATGCTCACATGGCCGCCCGCAGGATCGGGGTGGTGGCTGCCTTCGCGAACACAAACCTATGGACGACGCTCGGCAGAAGCACAACAACCCACTCCAAAGGTGATCTTGCGAGTCCTGCGGACCCAACCTGTCAGCTGGACAAGCCCGGCTGGTGGTCGGAGAGGTTCCAGCACACGATTGATGGAGCAACCTTCGGAGACGACGTGCTCTGTCCGTTCTACGGGCACCTGCAGGAGCCTGCACGGAGCGCATTTCTCGACTTCTGCGAGCGTATTGGATACTGATCCGAAACGGTTTTTCTGGTGTACCAGCACACTGACAAGAAGGAACGTATGCAACACCTGAGCCTGGACAAGGCTCCAGACCTAATCCCACTTCAGGGCCGCCGCGCCTGGGAGGTCGGAAGCACTCCCCAACCAAGCGTAGGGGAGCTCTGGCTGCTCAGCTGGGATGGTGCTGCCGTGGGTCTGGTGCTGATTTCCCGAGTTCGGGACGACTACGTCCTTGCCTGGCCGGTGACGGTTCTTCCTGATCCCGCGGCGTGGCCAGCACTCAGATTGCCGAGTGCCGATCTCCACGCGGAACTCGCACTCTGGCCTGTCGCTGAGACCGGCCTCGGACGACATCTGCTGCATCGGCGCGTCGGACTCGGTCTTTCAACCGAAATGGTCGAGGAAGTACGGACGGCGGTCCGCGCTGGTCATACGCCCCCGCTCGAGGCCTTCGGAGGGGAGCAGCCCGTCCAACCCTCCTTCATCGCTGAACTGCTGCGCCAGTACCAACATCTCTGCTTCAACGAGTGGCCTACTGATCTGCCCGGCTACGGCGTGCTCAGGCGGGACGTTCTATTGGAGCAGGGTGCCAACCTGAGCCAAGTCCGAGAATCGCTTGGTGTGACTGTTCCCGATGCGGCCAGTTTGTTGAAGCAGGACCGCGTCCCCACCAAAATGCAGGCTGAGTTGCTTGCGGACGCATGGGGTCTCGATGTGCGAGAGATTCTTGAGCCCGCATCGGGCGAGTGGGTGAGAGAGTTGCGAAAGCCCCATTACAAGGACGACCTCAAGGCTGTCGGCGAGGCCCGCAACCTGCCTGAGCTGGATGTCCGGCTTGCGCTGCAGTCAGAGTTCGCTCTGGCCGCTCGCACGGCAACGGGCACCAATCGAACTGCCGAGTTGATGGAGGACGCAGTACGTCGCATGAAGGAGGGGCAATGACCTTGATTCCGGTGGTGGAGTCCAATGACATGTGGCGTCGGCAGGACATCTTGGAGCAGCTCGCCGCTCGGCTTCGAGAGCGTTCCCTATCGGTTGATGGCATCCCAAGCGACGCACTTTTCGAGAATCCCGTCAATGCGATTACTGAGAACTCGACGATCCGAGTTAAGACCACGGACCGGAGTCTCAAGGGGTGTTCGGTCGATGGGTTATATCGCCCCGATCCACCGACCATCACTCTGGCGCGAACCGGAAGTGGACGCGACAACTTCACCGTCCTGCACGAATTTGCCCACCACCTGCAGGCGTACGACGAAGAGTGGCAGGACATCCTCTGGCAAGTCGGTCGGCCTTTACGTGGGTGGATCGAAGAGAGCCTCTGCGATGTCTATGCCTCCACCGTGCTGATACCTGACCAACTCTTAGACCCAACTGCAGAGTTGTCGTCTCAGGCCTTGTCATCCCTCTTCGACAGAACGCAGGCATCGCGGCAGGCTGTACTGACACGGGTCGTTCGTTCCTACGGTGACGGTGGGCAGCTTTTCGCGGTGGTTTGCGATCTGTCGGGCCGCGTCGAGTTTGGGATGTCGACGAACGATGCTCTTGCCCAGCCGCCTCGAGGCTTGGTGCAACCTGACATAGGGCGCTTAATCTCCAAGGTCTTGGAGGATGGTTCCAGCAGTGGTCGTACCAACACCACCTCTGAGATCGTCTACTCCACCGGAGCCACCCGCGATGATGTCTTGCTCGATGTCTCTCTAGCGGGAGGAACGTACGCTTTCGTTGTGGGGCGCAAGTTCGAGCGCTATGCGGACGACAGATGGTCGGTGTCGGAGCGGGTGTGCCCCTCCGACGCCTGCAACGAGGAATTTGCTGTGACGGCGGGATCCGAGCGATGCCTAACGTGTACCGAACCGATCTGTCCGTCCTGCCGCCGATGTGACTGCGCCTCTGAACGTGCACCTGCTGGCATATGCCCTCGCTGCCGCATCGCCCTGTACCCCGCAGATGTTGCCGCTGGGCGCTCCGAACACGATGAGTGTTTCTAGTTCCTGGTAACCCTTAGCTGCAGCGCTGTTTGCTAAGTCCCTCGGTGTCATGCTTCATGCCGGGACGTGGAGCGCATCTAGCGGGCCCAGAGGTTGGTGTACCTGCCGTCGCCATTCCAATGAATTGTTGGTGGTTGTCATGGCTCCCGCGGCCTACGGAAGTGAAGTAAGCACTTTTACGGCGGTGGTGCCGAGCGCACGTGCCACGTGCTCAAGCTCGATCACATCTAGTCTGCGTTCGCCCGATTCGTACTTGCTTACGAATGATTGGGGGACGCCGAGTTTTGCTGCGACGTTGACCTGCGTCAGTCCTGCTTCGACCCTCAGCTTGCGGAGCGTCAGACAGAGCTGCCTGTACTCATCTGAGTAGATCGATTTCTCCACCCCGATAGGGCACCGTTGTAACGATCTATATCCCAACTTCGGATAATCAGATGGCCTGCCTACTAGCCGAGTCCGTTGGACTCCGGGCACGTCTGCTTCGGAGGGAGTCTCTTCATATGGCGTTCGACGAATCTCGCAACCGATGGTCGAAACGCACAATTCTGTGGGTCGCGCTGGGCTTGGTCGGGGCCCTGGCGGTAGTAGTGATCGTCGGTGTGTATAGAACAACCTCTGGTGGCCCACCAAAAGTTGAACCAGACCTGTCCGTGCTTCCACTGAGTTTGCATTGCGAGATTGAGCCCTACGCGACTCCGGACACCGATCTCGGTGAGACGAATCTGCGTCCTCCGTATGTTGCTCAGAGCGCCGGAGTGCAGGGCTTCGACAACGGCACCGTCAGCTTCTCTGTCGCGTTTCGGGGAGTGCTCCCGTCGGGACCACAGGAGACATCCTCTGCCCGGCTAGGAACGTTTTTGGTGGGCAGCGATTTTGGCGTCACGGTGCTGCTGCAGGGCAGCGAGGGCCCTGCAATCTCGGTCGATCGAGACACAGGTTCGCCTGCGGGGTGGTCGTTCACAGAGACTACGGATGACGGCACTCAAGCCGTGACCTCCAAACGGTCGTCTGTCACCGTTAACCCAAGCTCGCTCATCGTGGTCATCGCCCTTGATGACTTCACGCTTACCGGTCCCCAGATCGAGCCGTCGATCGAGGTCAGCGCGTTCGAGTTTCGTCCTCCAACTTCCAAATCGAGTCAGATAATGTACCCGTATCAGGTGTGTTCCTGACCTAGAGCGGCAAAGTGATCGCCAGGTGTTCTCTGCTTGCGGAGCCAGTTTGCAACCTCGGCTGGCCTTCTGGGGTCATGTGCTCAGTGCGTGACTTGGTTGGAACGATTCCGGAGATGCGAAATCGATGGCAGCCGGGCTTGATGAGTTTGGCAAGACGGGAGTATCCCGGAATTGACATCCGACCTGTGACGATCGCTTCTCACGGTGGAAGGATGTACCCATGCCGAAAGCAATCAGCGAGAAGTGCGCCAGATGACCCCGTCGACAATCCCAGAGTCAGGTGAACCTTTCCTTCGCGACTTCTTCTACGTGGATGCAGATCGAGTGCGCTCGCTTCTTGCACAGCTGTACGAGGGGGTTCCCGAACAAGTAAAGCAGTCAGAGGAGAGCCATAAGAAATGGATGGTCGGATTGCGCGGTCTCGGAACTGTCCTCCGTGAAAGTGACTCATCTGCCGCCGCTGAAGAGACGCGAGCACTTTCCGATCTGCATTTCGCGATGTTCGAGGAAGCTGCGGAGGCAACTGGGTTCCTGACGGACGTGACCGATATTGCGAGCGACCCCAAACGGTGGAAGCGGAGCAAACTCCATAGGGTCCTCCACGAGGGCGACCTCGTAAGGTTCAGTGCCCCGACAAGGATCATCGATCCTCGTCACATCACGTCCACTCTGCAGCGACAGGATGCTGCGTTCGGTGGAACAAACCCGAAGCCTGGCGGCGTGGAGTTCTCGCAGGTCAACAAGTTCGTAGAAGCCCTTTACGGCCCTGGAGTCGTAGTTCGCAGCTTCCCAGCCGGACTTGAGGAACCTGAGTGCAATTTCGTGGGCACACTCCTGGACGATCCCCGCTACATCGAGCAGGAGAGGACTTCGCTCTTCGTCCGACATGGAGTGGATGCGCAGCAGTGGACCGTTGTGGGCCAGATTGCACGGCTTCCTGTTCAAGGCCCGTCAAGCCAGTTCGCTCTCGGTAGCTTTCAGGACATGTTCTCACAGGGCACCCAAAGTCTCGGACGAGCGAAGCTTGAAGAGTTTCTCTCCCAAGTCGTAGGGATGATTGAGAGGACCGGTCTGTCAGAAGCGCCGCAACATCCCGGGATAGTGATCACGCCCTTGGCCGTCTATCGGGAGATTCAGGTACCAACTCACCGAACTTCCCTTGGCGACGCGGACTAATACACAGAAGCCTTTAGATGCGGCAACCTAACGGTCCGCGGTTCGCGAACTCCTGCCTGGTTGTGTCCGAACCCCATGCCAGGGCACTGCGACGGTACGTTCGAGTGCCCTGGAAGTCGCGCTCAGATTCAAGCTCCGCTCGACGTCACGGTTGAGGCCGAATGGGGCCCAGCGGAACCGATTCCGACGACGTGGAGTTCGACTACAGCTACGTGAATGGCCAGCGCCACCTCATGCACCGCCTGCAGCTCCACCACCCGTCGACTGATCATGCCAAGGCCGTATCTCAAGCCTTCGACGCACGCGAAAAAGGTGCACGGAGCGCTGGTGCAGCGATGAGCTTCGTTGCGTTTACTCTGCTGAGGCCGTGGATGTCATGGGCGACGGCGTCCTGACACCAGCCTGGCGTGTCGCAGAGACAATTGATGTTGACCACCCCGAGGAAGCCGCTGATCGACTACGTCAGATTGTGAGCTGAGCGCACCAGGCTGTGGTGGCGATCGTGACGGTACCAATATCCCTATGTGCCTTATCAATCGTCCACACCTGGGCGGGCTACGCTGCATTCGGAACAGTATCGAGCAACCTTTGGTAATTGTGCTCTATGTATAACCGGATTGTAATGATTTCGGACAGTTCTGGTACACAATGAAGTCCAGTCGTGCACGTCGAAGGTCGCTGCAAAGTCCGCAGCGATTCGGCAATTATCGAGCAACGGATTGGTGGCCTAGGAACACCAGAAACCGCATCTTCAGACAACAACTGAGGGGATTGGTCAATCCGTGTTTTCTTGCATCGACCATGTTGCACCCCGCTGTAATCGGCCACCGGATCGACGAACCTCTCGGTTGCAACGCACACCACCTGAGACGGACCAGCGTGGGGCATGAGCAGCGGAACACCCATAGTGTTCCACACCGGAGCCTCTGGGAGTAGTGGCTGTCGACGGTCACCCGAGCTTCCGTGAAGGCATGCAGAGTCCGTTTAGCTGGCGAGGCTAGCTATTTAGGTCGCCTTGTAATAGAACTGTATAAGAGCTGTACCTAAGGTGTAGCAATCGCCGTACAATCTCCGGTCTTTCTGGCTATTGATCGATGGTTGTTTTATGATTGGTACAGCTCTCCAGCCGCCAAATTTCTTTCCCTTGGGCACTTCGGCTGGAGAGCACTTCGATGTCTTGCATGTACCGATTTTCAGGTGTAACTTCGTTCTTAAGTGCTTAAGGGATGCAATTCCCTTCGTTAACGAAACCTAGCTCGTAGGACAACAGCAAGACGTCCTTGGGCCAGGTAGTGCTGCCACAAAATTCCACAGAGTACTCGTCGAGGTCGCGGCTCAATGCTTTTCATAGCTCCTACGGAGCTACCATAAAGCTCTACTCACTGCGTTCGTAAAGAGCTAATGACTGAAGGTCGTAAGAGCACTCCTTCGTCGCTCCGCTCCTCAGTCGGCTCTCACTCCCAAGACCTCGGACCTACGGTCCTCGGAAGAACAGTCCAGACAAGAGCAAACGCTCCGCTCTGTACCAAGGGATAACAAGAGAAAACAGTCAGTACTTCTAAGTGCTTCAACCTGTATGCGCGCCTGCGTATTACGCGTGAGAGGCGGCGCAGAAGTTCCACACTGTCTCTGGTGACAGCGGTTAGGTCTCGGTCATCAGCCGGAATGCTCAGACATCTGAACCCCAGGGCCCGAAATTCTCGATGCGCCCACAGAATTGACGTCATACGATCGGGGGATTGCCCGGCAGTGCCTTCCGCTCATAGGCTCTTGTGGTCCAAGTTGCTAGACCGCAACCATCGGAGACGGCATGTTCGCAATCCCGTGGTTCGGGACAGTCTCGGACTTGTCCGATCGAATGACCACTTCGTACATGCCAGGCTCGCTGACGATGGTGGCCTTCTTGGTGCGACCGGTGGTGTCTTGGATGGGGTATGTCTGGCATACCCAATCATCCAGCCGTTCCTTGAGTTGGGTGACGTTTTGGATAACGAGCACCTGCAAAAGTCAGCAAGAACAAGCCGTGGCTCTCCGTCGATCAGGAGGTTCCGCATGGTGGCTCGCTGCAGTCAGCCCAGAGGGGCGTCCGACGGAAGCTCGTCTTGTCCGTCTGGGTCGTCTTCTGCCACGTCCTCGGCACCGACGGAACTTTGGGCCTTGTAGTCTGCCAGGGCATCAACGGGTGCTTGGTTGAAGTGGTTGTTGCTGCACTCTGGCAAATAGAGCTGCGAAGGCCACCCCTCACTGGTGTAGCACGCCATACAGAGTGTGTACAGATGATTGGGCACTGGGCTTGGATTGATGGTTCGAAGAGCCGTGTGTACTGCATCGTCATGTTGGGTGTCGATGGCGAATATTGGATACTCCCGACCCCGCCACACCCCCTTGAGTTCGATGGTCCGATGCAACACCAGATCGTCTACTGTGAAGTCTTCTTGCCCGAGATCGGGGGTGAGTTGCCTACTCAGCATCGCCAGCGCAACTTCCACGGACAGTGTGAAATAACGTGAGTCGCACTGACTCGTCACTCGGAAGCCTGTGTCGATGCTCGGCCCAAAATAGTCGTAGAGGTATTGGTCGTGGTCACGTTGTCCATCGAGAGCCTGACGGTTGAGCATCACGACATCGGCATCGGAACTCTCGATTGTGGGATTGCGGGGAACGGTCGATTCGCTGTCGGGGCCTGGAAACGTCGCGACAAACGCACCTCCTTTGGTCCCCATCGAGGTGTCATCTTTGAGGGTCCCCTCGTAGTAGTCCTTCATCGCCCGCGTCCATATACGCACGGCTTCGTAGATGTCTCGCTCGGACCGCACATCACACGTGTAGATCAGCTCGTCGCCAACCGGCTTCCAGAGATCGAACTGAGGTCTTGAGAACCCGAGTTCATGTTGGGCAGTCGCCACTGCCTGGGGGAACTCTCGGTAGAAGCTGAGAAACACCTTCTGCCAGGGTGCCTTGGCGTTGGGCTTCAGATTCTGCTTGAAATTGGTGGACCCCGTCAGATCGCATGAGAGGAACAGTCTTGAGACCGGGTTGCCGCTACTGGAAGGCTGCACGCGTCCCCAGAACCTCAGCGCGGACATCGGCGGCCTTCGGAGAAACACCGAAAATCGATGCTAGAGACCACGTGTCGCCGTTGCACAGGTGGAACTGCCGCTTGAAGTATTCTTCGGGCATAAGCAGCGCTGATGCGAATACGTTGGCTTCAGTCTCCGCACGGTCCCGGCCACCTCGCCCGAAGGCTTTCGCCGCAGTCTCTCGTTTGTACACATAGTGAAGGAAGTAGTGGCCGAGTTCGTGTGCCAGCGTGAAACGATCTCGTCTGGACGAGGTGAACTGGGGAATGTAGACGGTGAAGTTACCCGGCTCGAACACATGGAGCGATTCGTCATCCATGGCGTACTCGATCCGGCCACCGAGCATCTTCAAAAGACCGTCGACGTCGGCGTGGCCATCGAC
This sequence comes from Rhodococcus sp. 05-2255-3B1, assembly GCF_002258545.1. Taxonomy (NCBI): domain Bacteria; kingdom Bacillati; phylum Actinomycetota; class Actinomycetes; order Mycobacteriales; family Nocardiaceae; genus Rhodococcus; species Rhodococcus sp. 05-2255-3B1. Next base: position 9,821 of record NZ_NOZC01000021.1, read on the forward strand.
CGAGTAGATCTGGTGATGTTCGCCAATGCGTTCGGCATACTTTTGTATGGCTGCGTTGGTGAGCCCGGCTGGCTCGGCGGTGAACCCGTTCACAGCACTTGACCTCTGATCTCCCTTACGGCGTGGGCTTGGACTACATCATCCATAGTAGGCGGCAGTACATCGGTCCTTGACAAGGCGTGCCGCAGCTGAATCAACAGTAGTGCCATGGTTTCCCTCTCAAGACGTCAGACGAACGTGCCTGCCCCACGCATAGATTGTAGCATTTGTAGAACATTCGTTCGAACAATTTGAGGTAACTCCGTCGGCTTGTTGCAATCGTCGGTCATGCCGTGCATCGGCGCATCACTTCTGAGGCGAGTGCGGCAGGTCGGTGTGATCGATCAACCCCGGAATGAGCGCGGAGATGGCAGAGTGAGGCACGTGGCAATTGGTGGAACCTATCTAAAGCAGTTCGTGGACAAAGCAAATGAGGTGTCTGAGCGAATCGAGGCGCATCTGAAGGGCGGCGGTCTCGACGGCGCAGCGACGGGTGGTTCCGAAGGAATCGATAGTGCGCCTGTGGACGAATCGAAGCAACGGCTGCTAGTTGACGATTTGCATCAAGCTCGTCGCTTGGCCCAGGCGCAACACTATCCACCGTTCCCTCAGTCGGAGCTGCATCGACTTCGTGACTTGTGTGCAAGGTATGGAATCGAGCAGTTGCGACCACCTGATGGTGCAAGCTAGCTCGACCCAACGCTTTCCCAACACTTTGCCCCCCGATCGGGCCCGAAAACAGGCGACTAGGCGCGATCGTCTGCAACCACTCGAACCGCATTTAATTGCAGCTCAGAGTGGGTAAGGACGAACGTTTGCGATCAGTAGAAAATCGTGGAAGCAGCTACGAAGGGTTCCTGGTTCGAGTCCAGGTGGGGGAGCGCAGTCCCCGTCCGGTTCGCCGGGTGGGGATTTTTGCTGTCGGGGGTAGGCCACCGGAGCCAAGGCGCGGCGCAGGAACGTACCGGACATGTGGTACCGCGAGTTCGAGCTAGATAACAGATCGTGACGGTTATTTCTGTATATCGAATGAATGAATCCCGTCGACCGATGTCAGTTTTGTCGGTCGTCCGCGACATACTGAACGAGCGATCCCGGTGGCTCGACAGTGCTGTTAAAAACCGGGTCGGTCGGTTTTAAGGGGCTTCATGAGTTTGAGTTACGCAGCAACCGTTCCACGACACCTCGTGCATCGGCGGTCTCCGGCCGACGTTCTGTTGACCGATTACGAGACCGTCGACGGCACCCATCGGGCGGCGGTCCAGTTCCCCACATCGCATCGCATGTTCGCGCCGGTTCGCCGAACCCACGACTCGTTGATGGTGGCCGAGGCTCTACGCCAGGCAATCAGCCTCTTCTCTCACGTCAACCACGGCGTGCCACTCGATCACGTGGTGTTCATCGAGCACTCTCGCTTCGAGATCCTGGACCCGCTGTCGGTCGACGACATCGAAGACTCGCTCGTCGCAGAGTCGATCACGACCGACGTGACGTTCGAGAACGAGTCGCTGGACAACATGAAGCTCTCGGCCCGACTCCTGAACGGCACCCACCTCGTCGCGTCGGGGACGGCGTCGGTCCGGACCATCGGACCCGAGGTGTATTCGCAGGTTCGGAAGTCGACCGTTGCCGACCCCCACTTCCGTTTCCTGCCGGCCGGAACCGAGGTGGTCCCGCCGTCCTCCGTCGGACGCCTCGATCCGTCCGACGTGGTGCTGGCGCGGCACACATCCGACGGAACCATCGTCGTCGCGCCGGATCCGCGCAACCTGGCGATGTTCGACCATTCGGTCGAGTACCTGCCGGGCGTCACGATGCTCGAGGCGGCCCGTCAGGCTCTACGCTTGGCCACCGGAACACCGGCCTTGGATTTCACCTCCTGCGAGGTGAGGTTCATGGGATTCGCCGAGTGGACCAACCCGTGCTCGGTGATCGTCGACACGGACTCCACCGACGGCGTCTTCCGTATTCAGTTCGAGCACGACGGCGCGGTGCTGTCGGCGATGTCCGTCACGGCGACGTCCGAACCGTGGTTGGCTCCTACCGATCGCTCCAGTCGATAAGGGCGTCCTCGGCAACTGACATCGCCCGCGGGAGGCGTCGGCGCGGCACCACAGCGGGCAGCAACATCTGCCACATCTCGGTCAGCCGCTGCTGTAGATCGGCACGTCCGGTCAGCATCTCCGAGACCGTCTGCACGCCGGTGAACGACGCGACGATGTAGCGGCCGAGCGTGAGTGCGTCCATACCGTCGACGATGTCGCCCTCGGCCTGAGCGCGTGCGGCCAGATCGCCCATCTTGCCGACCCAGTCCTCGAACGCTTGCGCATTGGGACTGCCCACGATGGCCGACTCCAAAGTCAACCGCATACCCCCGCGGGCGATCGATTCGGTCTGCAGTTGGCGTCCCAACTCCTTGCTCACCAGGATCAAGGCGTCCAACGCTTTCGGCGTCCGCTCGATGACGATGGCGCTCGCACTCGCCGCCATGGCCAGTTGCGCGTCGATCACGGCCTGCGCCAGATCTTCCTTGGACGAGAAATGGAAATACATCGCGCCTTTGCTGACCCCGGCATGGGCGATGATGGTGCTCAAACTTGCTGTGCCGTAACCGAACTTCTCGAAACTGGCGGCAGCACCTTCGAGTACGGCCTGCCTGGTGGACGCTGCACGCTCCTGCATCGGTCGACAATAACTGTTACCCGGGTTCGCGGCACGGCGTGCAGCAAGACATTCTCCTCCGGATTGATGGCAGGCTGAGACCGTGGTCGATACGAGCGCAGGAATTCTGTTGTACCGCGTCGGAGTCGACGGTCCGGATGTGCTGATCGCTCACCCCGGCGGACCGTTCTGGGCTCGCAAGGACGACGGAGCCTGGTCGATCGTCAAAGGTCTGATCACCGACGGCGAAGACCCGTGGACGGCGGCGCAGCGAGAATTTCGCGAGGAAGTCGGGATCGACGTTCCGGCGGGAGATCACATCGAACTCGGCACGGTCACGCAGCGCGGCGGGAAGATCGTCACCGCGTTCGGCGTCGAGTCCGATCTGGATGTGTCGAATGCGGTGAGCAACACATTCGAGATCGAATGGCCTCCGAAATCCGGCATCATGACATCGTTTCCCGAGGTCGACCGCGTCGAGTGGTTTCCACTCGCTCAGGCGAGAACGAAGTTGCTCGCCTCGCAGCACCCATTTCTGGACGCGCTGGAGGCGGTTGTCGCGGCACGGTAGTTTCGGCGCGGGTTCCCAGGGTATCCACCGGCCGGAAATGACGAGGGTCGCGGATGCAGGGTGGGAATCGAATCATGACGACGATGGATACGGCGGGCGCGAAAACTGTCTCGGAGGGAACTCGTGCCGAGACTTCGGTCGTGGATACATCTGTCGTGGAGACATCCCTCGTGGAGACTCAGTGGGGTGGCCGAATCGTCGCATCGGCGTTCGTGGTTCTGGCCGGCGGACTGTCGTGGGTCTTCGTCGCAACGGCAATGATCGGCCAGTGACCGAGGATCGGTCGGCCGATACCGCCCGGCGACAACGACGAAGGACAACACAGTGACCGACGGCATCGCCTCTGCAACCCCACCGGCAACAGAGGTTCCCAAACGCGCCTGGCAGGCGCTCGTGGTCCTTCTGCTCGGAATGTTCATGGCGTTGCTCGACACCACCATCGTCAACGTGGCGCTCCCGACGATCAGCACCACGTTGGAAGCGTCGGAATCGGTTCTGTCGTGGATCATCTCGGGGTACGCACTCGCCTTCGGCCTGGCTCTCATCCCGGCAGGCAAGGTGGGCGACCGGATCGGCCACAAGTGGGTCTTCTTCACCGGGCTCGCCCTCTTCACCCTCGCGAGTTTCGCGTGTGGGCTGGCTCAGGACGACCTGCAGCTGGTCGTCGCGCGAGTCGTGCAGGGTCTGGCCGGCGGTATGTTCGTCCCCGCGGTCACGGCGTTCATTCAACTGCTGTTTCCAGGTCCGGTGCGAGGCAAGGCATTCGCCATCATGGGCGCGGTCATCGGCGTCTCGACTGCGCTCGGACCGATCGCGGGCGGCCTCATCATCCAGGCTTTCGGCGACGAGAACGGCTGGCGGCTGGTCTTCTGGGTCAACCTACCGATCGGAATCGTCGGTCTCGTCGCGGCTGCAGTGCTGCTCCCGAGCAAGACCGACACCGAACCGACGGCCCGCCCCGGAATCGACTGGCTCGGACTGTTGCTCATCTCGGCAGGTCTCATCGCCCTGCTCGTTCCGCTGATCGAGGGCCAGGAATCGGGCTGGCCGATGTGGACCTACCTGACGATCGCCGCAGGCCTCGGCCTCATCGCGCTGTTCGGCCGATGGGAAGTGATCCGGAGCGGCCGCGGACAGAATCCATTGGTGCCGCCTCGATTGTTCACCCGTCCGGCGTTCACCGGAGGTGTGATCCTCGCGCTCGTCTACTTCGCCGCCTTCACGAGCATCTTCTTCACCATCTCGCTGCTGTGGCAGACCGGGCTGGGCAATACGGCACTGGAATCGGGACTGGTGTCCATACCGTTCGCCATCGGCAGCATCATTGCCGCCTCACAGAGCAACAGGCTGACGATCCGGCTCGGTCGTACCGTTCTCGTACTCGGGGCCTCGCTCGTCTCGATCGGGCTGATCTGGCTGTGGATCATCCTCGCGAGCAGCTCCGCCGACACGATCTCGCACTGGACGCTGCTGGTTCCACTGTTCATCGCGGGTCTGGGCAACGGCGCGTTCATCGCACCCAACGCGCAGTTCATCGTCGCCACCGTCGATCGCGACGACGCGGGAGCCGCGAGCGGGGTCATCTCCACCATGCAGCGCGTCGGCTCCGCGATCGGCATCGCCGTCATCGGCAGTGTGCTGTTCGGATCTCTGAACATCACCGGCCCCGATACCGTCGGCTCCGGCTTTCTGCACGGCGCGGCCATGGCGATGGCCGTGAGTGCCGCGTTCAGTCTCGTGGCACTGGCGTTGGTGTTCGCGCTCCCCAAGAAGGTCCAGAGTGGGCACTGAGCGCACAGCTCAGGACTCCAAGCCCTTGCTGTGCCGATCGACCACGGTTGCTGCGAGGTCGGCGATCTTGACGTTCAGGTCCTGAGAGGATTTACGCAACAGGGCGAACGCCTCGTCGCCGGACACATCGTGCAAAGCCATGATCAGGCCGATCGCCTTGCCGATCTCACGGTTGCTCTCGAGTCCGTCACGCAGAGTCGACGCCTCCTGACCGTTCATGACCGCTGCAACGGCGACGGCTGTGAACGCCGTCAGAATGATCGCCTTGCTCGCGCTGTCGGAGTCGAACACACCCGGCTCGTCGGTGAACAGGTTGAGCGCGCCCACCTTCTGATCGTCCACCTTCAGGCGAAATCCCATGGCCCCTCGCACCGGCGTGCGGTTCAACACACCGCGTGCCATCGCGGGCCACTGCGTCGGTGTCCGGAAGTCGGCCTCGAGCTGCGCCGCCTCGCTGGTGATCGCATCCAGACACGGGCCTTCGCCGGTGGCGCGCTCGATGTCGTCGATGACACGAGCGACGTCGTCGGAGGCCGCAACGGTGACGGGCTTTCCATGACGCATCAGCATCAGGCTGGCGTGATCGCAGTGGGGAACGATCAGCACGGCGGCATTGCAGATCGCGGTGTAGATCTCTTCCGCGCTGCTACCTCGGTACACGATGTCGGCAAGCGCGGCGAACACGGTGGCCGGGTCGGTCACCGGGCCGTCGGTGGAGCCTGCAGGAACGGCTGGAGGTCCGCTCGGCTGCGATTCGTCGTTCATTGGTTACTTCCGTCCAGTGTGTGAGCATCGAGTGACCGGGACTCGGAGTGCATCAACCGTACCGTCACCGGATCGGGTGGCCGATAGGACGGGTCTCGGCAGTAGCCTCGACTGGTGAGCGACGCACAAGGATCCACCGGTTTCGAGTACGGCCACGACGGTCCGAAGTCGATCGTGGTGGGTGTCGACGGTTCCGATTCGTCCTGGCGCGCCGCCGCCTATGCGGCAGGGCTCGCGCGTAGACAGCGGTCTCTGCTGGTGCTGGTGTACGTGCAACCCATTGCGACGGCGTCGTGGGGCCAGGCCGGCATCTCTCTCGTCGAAACCGGCCAGCAGATCGCCGACGAGTTGCTCGAGTACGTCCGTGCCTCCGCTGCACGATTCGGGGATCGGGAACACGTGCGGTGGGAGTTCCGGACCGCGCAGGGCGACCCGTACAACGGGCTGATCGCCGTGGCAGAGCAACTGCGCACCGACGCGGTCGTAGTGGGGGCGTCCGAGACTGCGGGCCACCGAATCGCAGGTTCGGTGGCGGTGCGGTTGGTCAAGGCGGGCCGCTGGCCGGTGACCGTGGTGCCCTGAACGATCCGAAAACGAGCCTGTCTGCCGTCGGCCCTGTAAAAATAGGCAGTCACCTCGTCGGATGCGAGGCGGACGTGGTGCCGTTCTCGAGGATCCGAGGAGTTCCATGGCTGGGCTGTCGCGTCGACACTTCATCGCTCGGGTGGGCGCGCTCGCGGCGGCCTGGGGAATTGCACCCCACGTGCTGGGTCAGGCTCTCGTTGCGCACGCCCAACCTGTGGAGGCGGACGGGACCGGAACACTGGCGCAGACGATCCTGCGAACCTCGACCGGGCCGGGCAAGTACCGCGTACTCGGTATTGGACCGGGGGAGCCCTACGTTGCTCGACTGGACGTCCTCGGACGAGCGCCGAGTCCGTCGAGGGTGCAGTCCCGACGGTCGTTGCTCTACCTCGGACACCTCTCGGACATGCACGTCATCGACGCGCAGTCGCCCGGACGGATCGAGCCGATGATCGTCTCCGACCATGCCGCCTGGGGCTCGGCGTTCCATCCGCAGGATCCGCTGACCGTGCACGTCACCGCGGCGATGGTGAAGGCGTTCGCGGATGCGCGGATCAGCCCGGTCACCGGCGCACCGATGGGAGCGGCCGTGGTCACCGGGGACAGTGCCGACATGCATTCTCATCTCGAACTACGCTGGTACATAGACGTTCTCGACGGAGTCCCGGTTCGGCCGGCGAGCGGGGCCGCGAACGTCTTCGAGGGTGTTCAGGCCTGGCCGGAGGCGCAGTGGGCCTATCGGCCCGGTGACCCGTCGGGAGGATCGTTCGGCGACTACGGATTCCCGACGCTTCCCGACCTTCTCGACCAGGCGATATCGGGCACCGTCGAATCGGTGGGTCTACCCGTGCCGTGGTACTCGGTGTACGGCAACCACGACACCCTGTTGCTCGGCACCTTCGATCTGTCCTCGCAACTCCACGCGCTCGCTGTCGGTGGTCGCAAGGCGTACACGCTCGAGGCGACAGCCACCTCGGCCCTTGCCGGCTATGCCTCGACCGCGAGTCCGCTGCAACGAATGGTCGATGCGCTCGGCGTGGGATCCGGTGCGCGACCGGGGTTTCGCGCGGTGTCCGCCGATCCGGCTCGATATCTGTTCGAGCAACGCGAGTTCATGGCGGAGCACTTCGAGACCACCCCGACGCCGGGTCCGATCGGTCACGGCTTCACCCAACACAACCTCGACTCCGGCGAGACCTGGTGGACCGCAGACCCCACCCCGAACATTCGCACGTTCGGGCTCGACACGTGCAATGCCGTCGCCGGCCCCGACGGTGCGGTTCCGGAGAACCAGTTCGAATGGCTCACCCAGCAATTGGAGCGGGCGCAGGCAGAGAACAAGCTCGTGCTGATCTACACGCACCACAACAGCCTGACACTGGAGAACCGAGCACAGCGGCCAGGGCAATCGGTGAAGCTCTACGGCGCAGACGAATTCGTCGATCTGCTGCTGAAGTATCCGGTGGTGATCGGCTGGCTCAACGGCCACACCCACCAGAACCAAATTCTGGCGCACTCGCGAGACGGACGAGGATTCTGGGAGATCACGACCGCGTCGTGCATCGATTTCCCGCAGCAGCAGCAGGTGGTCGAGATCGTCGACAACCGAGACGGGACACTGTCGCTGTTCACCACCGTTCTCGATCACGCATCTCCGGTCACGCCCGGAAACAGTGGCAGCTACCTGGATCTGGCGTCCCGTAGCCGTGAGTTGGCGGCCAACGACTGGGCCGAGAATCCGCTGATGCGGAGGGGTTCGCGCCTCGATCGCAACACCGAGCTGCTCCTGCCTGCACCGTTCGATCTGAGCAGCATCACCGACGCCGCGCTCGAGCAGCAACACCTGGACGAGCACGCGAGACTGATCGCCTACGAGACGAGGCAGGGCCGATGAACAGTGTTCGCAGGACGATCCTGCTGTTGTCTGTGCTGGTGGCGTGCGCGGGGTGCTCGCAGACCGCCGCACTCGCCCCGGTCGGTGGTGCCGAGCTCGGTGACCTCCGCTACGCAGTGAACGACGTCTTGTTCGAGAAGGGGATCGAGATCCTGGTCGCACCGGTGTGCTCGGGTACCGGAGCCGATATCGAATGTGCCGGGGAGACAACCGACAACGAGGCGATCACCGGTTCGGCCACCTCGGACGACGCGAGCACCGTCGAGATCAAGGTCGGTACGGAGGTCCTCTACTCGGGGTCGGTGCAGGACGTGCTCGATCGCAATTCGACGGTCGGTGCACCGTGAGGGGGAGTGTGGTTCTCGCTGCCGTGGTGGTCGTGTCGGCACTGGTTCAGGCGCTGACCGTACTGGGGGATCCGGTTCCGACGTCGTCCCTCGGTTTCGCGGGGCTGGTTGCGGCCTCCGCCGCGGCACTGGTGATCGCACTGTGGATCACCGCATCGACGGCACTCGACGTGGCGGACGGCAAAGCGTCCGATGCACTGGGTCGGGCGTGGCGACGGCCGCGTGTCCTGATGTGGTGCGTGGCGTTGACTCTGGTGGCCGTTGCGCTGGCGATTCTGTTCCCACTGCTTCCGATCATCGTGATTCTGGTTGCGCTGCTGGTGCTTCCGGCCGTGGCCGACGGGCAACAAAATCCGTTCCGCGCAGCGTCGGCGACTGTCCGGCAGTCCCCGGGGCGGTGCGCAATCGCGGCAGTCGTCACGATTGTTGCCTACGTCCTCGCCTGGGTCGTGGCACTGGTACTGGGCTTCTTCGTCACCGGTGTTGTGGCCGCGTTCGTCACGTGGCTGTGGTTCGGGGCGAATACCGCTGCGTTGCTAATCCTTTGGTCGCGGCTGTATCGAAGGGCGGCGATGCTTCGACGGCACTCAGCCGCGGGCTCGCCGACCGGCCGCGGCCTCGGCGACGATGTGCGCGATTCGAGCTGAGCGAGTGGCGTCTCGCGCAGCGCTGACGACCCACCACAGCATCTGTTTGCGGGCACCGGGCGGAAAACCGTCCCAGGTGCTCCGAACGTTCGGGTCTCGGTTCAGGGCAGTTGCCAGTTCGAGTGGTTCCTCGAGGTCTTCGACCTGATCGGCAATCGTCCACCAGCCGTTGGCCTTCGCGGCAGCGATGGCACGTCGGCCTGCTTCGGTCATGAGGCCGCTGTCTTCCATATCGGCTGCGCGTTTTCGGTTGAGCCGGGTCCACGGACTCTTGGGCCTGCGTGGCGTGAACATCTGCAGGCTGCGCTCGTCGTCGAAGTTGCTGCCGGTGGAATCGATCCAACCGAAGCAGATGGCTTCCTCGACGGCGTCCGGGTACGGGCACCATGGCCGGGTGGTGGTGTTGCGCCACGAACACAGCCACACGCCACGGGTGGATGCATGATGGAGCTCGAGCCAAGTACGCCACTGTGTCCGAGTCTCGGCGTGAAAAATCGGGTACTCGAACTTCCACGTCGGCGGGTGGTCGGATGCCGTCGGCGGCTCCGGTGACGTCACGTGCTCGCGCCATCTACTGCTGCCGGTGCCACCTCGCCGCGGTTCCACATTGCTTCAGTGTGCTCGCCGTCGAGGAAATCTGCTGTCCCATTGTCGGGTGAAGATCGCGAACACCGGACCTCGTCGTGGGGCGGGCGGGGCTCGAACCCGCGACCAATGGATTATGAGTCCACGGCTCTAACCGACTGAGCTACCGCCCCATGCCCGTACCAGGTACGAGCCTGCAGAATCGTACAGAATCGCGTCGCCTCGACGGTTCATCGGGGCGCTATTTCGCCCTCACCTGCACCGGGACCCCGTTCAGGATCGCATTGGCCGAGACGGCGTCGACCCGGCCCGGGTCGGTGATGTCGTTGACACTGGGGCCCGTCACCGTCGTGGCAACGGACAGCTCCACGCCGGGGCGCTGATGCCCGAAGCCGTGCGGCATGCTCACCACGCCCGGCATCATCTTGTCCGATGCCGCCACCTCGATGTCGACGGTTCCGGCGGCGGAGGTCACCGACACCATCGCCCCGTCCTCGATGCCGCGGTGTTCCAGGTCGTCCGGGTGGGCCAGAAGCTGATGTCGCGCTTTGCCTTTGGTGAGCCGGGCGGTGTTGTGCATCCAGGAGTTGTTGCTGCGCAGGTGTCGCCGACCGATCAGCAACAACTCGTCACCGGTCGCAACGGCGCTCGAGTGCATCAGGTCCACCAACGCGGGAAGTTCGGTAACAACGATGTCCTGAATCAGCTGTACCCGCTTGTCCCGCGTCTTCAGCTTCTGCGGGAAGCCGGGCCGCAGGGGTCCGAGATCGACACCGTGGGGGTTGGCTCGAAGCTTCTTCAGCGACAAGCCTTTTCGTTGGCTGCGGAGCAGGATGTCCAGGGTGCGCGCGGGGGACAGGCGCAGGCGCGCCTCGCTGATCACGCTCTTCGGAGTCAATCGCGACTTCACTCGACCGATCGTCGAACCGGCCATCGCGCTCTTGTAGCGGAGTGACAGGTCTCGGAATATCTCCCAATCATGCTTTGCGTCGGCCTTCTTGGGCAGGACCGCCGGCATGTACTTGGCAGTGTTGTGTACCGCGAAGGAATTGAAAATCAGATCGTAGTGGTCGCGTTCGAGAGACATCGTCGGCGGCAGAATCACGTGGGCGTGACGTGAGGTCTCGTTGATGTACAAGTCGAACGACACCATGAAATCGAGACCCGCGAACGCGTCGTTCAGGGTGGTACCGCCGGGCATCGACAGCACCGGGTTGCCGGACAGAACCGCCATCGCGCGGATCTGGTCCTTGCCCTCGGTGGTGATCTCGTCGACGAGCGTCGAGCAGGGGTATTCGCCTGCGAACTCGGGCAGGTCGCGAACGCGGCTGCGCCACTTGTCGAAATGTCCGCGGCCGACGATGCCCTGCTTGATCAAATCGATCGCAGGATCGGTCACCATGGCACCGCCGGGGCGGTCGAGATTGCCGGTGATGATGTTCAGTACCTGAATCGCCCACTGGCACACGGTGCCGAACTGCTGGGTCGAGACCCCCATTCGGCCGTATGCCACCGCGGACTTCGCCGACGCGAAATCACGTGCCAGGGCCGAGATGTCCTCCGCGGCGATCCCCACGACCGGAGCAACGGATTCGGGGGTGAATTCGGCGACGAGGTCGGCGATGCGATCGGCGCCGTCGATGTAGTCGGCCACGCGCACGGTGCCGTCGGCGACGATGACGTGGATCATCGCGAGCAGGAGCAATGCATCGGTGCCGGGACGCACGAAGAAGTGCGTGTCGGCGATGTCGGCGGTCTCGGTCTTGCGCGGATCGATTACGACCAGGCGTCCGCCGCGTTTACGCAGTGCCCGCGCTCTCTTGGCGAAATCGGGGACGGTCATCATGGAGCCGTTCGACGCCATCGGGTTGCCGCCGAGTACGAGAAAGAAGTCGGTGCGGTCGATGTCGGGGATGGGCAGCAGCAGTTGATGCCCGTACAGCAGGTGATCGACGAGCTGATGCGGGAGCTGATCCAGCGAGGTGGCGGAGTATCGATTACGCGTTCGCAGGAGCGAGGTGAAGGGAATGCCGTGGGTCATCGCACCCATCGAATGCACGTTGGGGTTGCCCTGATAGAGACCGACCGCATTGCGCCCGTACTTCTTGCGCGTCGAGATCAGGCCGTCGATCACGAGGTCGTATGCCTCGTCCCAGCCGATCTTCTCCCACTTCTCACCCACACGTTTGACCGGTGTGGTGAGTCGATCGGTATCGGCGTGCAGGTCGATCAGCGACAGAGCCTTCGGGCAGATGTGACCGCGCGAGAGCGGGTCCTTCTCGTCACCGCGGACGGACGTGACCGCATCGTTCTCCACCGTGAACTCGAGCCCACAGATCGCTTCGCACAGATTGCACGAGCCATACACAACCGACATCGCATTCCTCCCACTCATGTGCTGCGAGCGTAGCCCGGCGGGGGACCGGGGCACCGTCATCGACAGACAATTAGGCTCGTGAATCGTGACCACCCTCGATCTCACGTCCTCCTGGCCCGTCGACCACGTCAGTGCAGCAGTCGTCACCGACTCCGGAGTTCGTGAGGAGGTCGGCGACACCGATCGCGTCTACGAGCTGGCCTCGGTCACCAAACTGCTCAGTGCGTACGCCGTCCTCGTCGCCGTCGAGGAAGGTGCGGTGGAGCTCGATCAAACCGCAGGGCCGGAAGGGTCGACGGTGCGTCACCTGCTGGCACACGCGTCGGGCCTGGCGTTCGGCGACCGCACGGTCCAGGCACCGGCCGGCACCAAGCGGATCTATTCGAGCTCCGGGTTCGAGGTACTGGCCGAACTGATCGAGACCGAAGCAGGCATCGCCTTCCCGGACTACCTCGACGAGGCCGTGTGCCGGCCACTGCAGATGACGAACACCGCGCTACCGGGATCGGCAGGCCACGGTGCCAGCTCCACCCTGGCGGACCTGAAGAAGTTCGCGGCGGAGTTGTTGGAACCCACGCTCCTCGCGTCGCAGACCCTCTCGTCGGCGACGGCCGTGCAGTTCCCCGGCCTCAACGGCATCGTGCCCGGGTACGGATCGCACAGGCCGTGCGACTGGGGACTCGGGTTCGAGCTGCGGGGTGAGAAGAGCCCGCACTGGACCGGAAGCGGCAACTCGTCGGCCACGTTCGGTCACTTCGGTCAGGCCGGAACGTTCCTGTGGGTGGACCCGTCCGTGCGGACGGCATGCGTGGTGTTGACCGACCGGGCCTTCGGAGACTGGGCGAAACCGCTGTGGCCGGAACTCTCCGATGCCGTTCTTGCAGGGTGAATGCCGATCGTTCACAGATTGCACTGGCGCAACAGGGGTAACTCGGGGCACACTAGTACACATACGTGTTGATTGACTGCAGCCAGCCGAAGCATGTCGAGGTCGTTGGGGAAGACGTCCCTCGTCGAAGCTGGAGGTAGTGCAATGCGTGGATCGAATCAGTTCGCAGAAGCGACGTCGGGTGTCGTGTACATCCACTCGTCGCCCGCTGCGTTGTGCCCGCATGTCGAATGGGCGTTGTCCGACGCCCTCGATTGCCGTGCGAATTTGAAGTGGTCTGCGCAGCCGGCCTCCGACGGGCAGCTGCGCGCCACCACCGACTGGGTAGGCCCGGTCGGCACCGGAGCGACCCTCGCCGGCATCCTGCGCTCGTGGCAGATGCTGCGCTTCGAGGTGACCGAAGACCCCAGCGAAGGCGTCGACGGCGAACGATTCTCGCACGTACCCGGTCTGGGGCTGTGGCGTGGATCGACGAGCGCGAACGGTGACGTGGTCCTCGGCGAGATGCGTTTGCGCGCCCTCATGGAGAACAACCAGGGCAACCTCACCGCGGCCGTGGAGCACGCTCTCGGGTCGGACTGGGACGCCGCCCTCGAGCCGTACCGCACCGGGGGAGCCGGAGCCGAAGTGACGTGGTTGAGCCGCAACGTGGGCTAGTGGTGAGAGTTGCTGGGGGTTCGGTGTCGCGGTAGTTTCGCGGGCGTGCCTGGGGTAGGCATGTGGGAACGACCGTGGAGTGGTGAGTTCGATGTTGTCGACCGGAAAAGTGATTCGATTCGACGAATTCAAGGGGTACGGATTCGTAGCGCCGGACGAGGGCGGCGAGGACGTGTTCATTCACGTCAACGATCTGGATTTCGACAAGAGGCTGTTGGCACCGGGTGTTCGCGTCGAGTACGTCGCCGTCGACGGTGACCGAGGGCTCAAGGCCACCCAGGTACAGATAATCGACGGTCCGGCATCGACCGCGCTGGTGACCCGACACAAGCCCGACGTGCCGTACCACCACACCGTGCCGGTGACCGACCATCAGAACCTCGAAGACGTCATCTGCGACGTCCTGTCCGAGGCGGACTTCACTGCCGAGGTGACCGAGGCACTGCTGACGTCCAACGGAACCGTGACGGCAGCGCAGATTCTCGACATCCGATCAGCGATGCTGCGAGTGGCTCACGATCACAAGTGGATCGAGAACTGACCGACGCGTAGCCCCTTCATCCCGCCCTGCAGCCCGCTCGGTTCCGGATGAATGTGGCTTCGTTGCACTCGGAGCGCTACTGATCCACACCGTGAATGGACCATTACATACGTCTGGGCGCTGCAAGGGTCCATTCACGCGGCCGGGGGAGGACGGGGCGGGGGCTGAGTCAGGGCCGCAAGCGAGGGCGGTTGATCAGAGCGGAATGTTCTTGTGGTTGCCGCGTGCCGCGGGCGCGGCCGCGAGAGCCTTGGCGACGGTGCTGCGGGTCTTGCTCGGTTCGATGACCTCGTCGACGACACCGATGGCCACAGCACGCTCGACGCCACCGGCGATGCTTTCGTGCTCGACTGTAAGCCGATCGTGCAGTGCTTCGCGCTCCTCCTCGGGAGCGGCCGCGAGAGCCTTCTTGTGCAGGATGCCGACGGCTGCCTTCGCGCCCATCACGGCGACCTCGGAGCCGGGCCAGGCGTAGACCGCAGTGGCACCGAGCGCGCGAGCGTTCATTGCGATGTACGCACCGCCGTAGATCTTGCGGGTCACGAGGGTGACGCGGGGGACCGTGGCTTCGGCGAAGGCGTGCAACAGCTTTGCGCCACGACGCACGACACCTTCCCATTCCATGCTGACGCCGGGGAGGTATCCGGGTACGTCGACCACCACGACGAGCGGGATGCCGAACGAATCGCACAACCGAACGAAACGTGCTGCCTTCTCGGCGCTTTCGGAGTTCAGGCAACCACCGAGTCGGATGGGGTTGTTGGCGATGACACCGACGGTGCGGCCACTGATACGACCGAGGCCGATCACGATGCTGCGAGCCCAGCCGCCCTGGAATTCCTCGAACGTCGATTCGCCTTCGACGTTGTCGAGCAACTCGTGCACGATCGGGTGGACGTCGTATGCGCGACGGTTCGATTCGGGCATCAGAGCCCGGAGGTCGGTGTCACCGTGTTCGGCAGCGGCGATATCGAAGTCGCCCTGCTCGCAGAACATGGACACCAGACGGCGGGCGCGGGTGAACGCGTCCATCTCGCTGTCGGCGACGATGTGGCACACGCCGGACTTCTTGTGGTGGGTGTCGGGGCCGCCGAGCGAGGCCATGTCGACCTGCTCGCCGGTGACGCTGCGGACGACGTCGGGACCGGTGACGAAGACACGTCCCTCGGGAGCCATGATGACGACGTCGGTCAACGCAGGACCGTAGGCGGCGCCGCCGGCTGCGAAGCCGAGGACGACGGAAACTTGGGGGACGAGGCCGGACGCTCGGACCATGGCCTCGAAGACGAGTCCGACGGCGTGGAGAGCTTCGACGCCCTCGGCGAGGCGAGCGCCTCCGGAGTGCCAGACGCCGACGATCGGAGCGCGCTGCTCGATGGCCGTGTCGATGGCGGCGACGATGTGCTTGCAGCCGTCGACGCCCATGGCACCGCCCATGACGGTGGCGTCGGAGCAGTACGCGATGGTGTGGACGCCGTCGATCTCGCCGGACGCTGCGAGGATGCCGGATTTGTCCCGATCGTGCAGCGGGACAGTGGTTCCGGCGTCGAACAGATTCTCGAGGCGGGCGAGTGGATCGCGGGGATCGGTCGAGGTACCGGATCGTGTGACAGGGGCCAGAATAGTCATCGCTTGTCCTTCTTCAGGGCCCCTGAGGGGGCGAGGCCCGAACCGGAACCGTTCCCTGAGAACGGCCCCGGTCCGGATCATGCACTGCGAGAGCGAGATCGGCTGAGTCGAAGAAACGACTCAGTGAATCACGCCTTTCCGAAGGCGAGCGCGACGTTGTGCCCACCGAATCCGAACGAGTTGTTGATCGCGTAATCGATCTGTCCGACGCGGGGCTCGCCCTTGACGACGTCGAGATCGATCTCGGGATCCTGGTTCTCCAAATTCAGTGTGGGAGGGATGATTCCCTCACGCACTGCCAGCACCGTCAGTACCGACTCGAGAGCGCCGACGGCACCGATCGAGTGGCCCAGAGCGGATTTCGGTGCGTACACCGCTGCGTGATTTCCGACTGCCTTGTTGATCGCCAGCGCCTCGGCGGTGTCTCCGATGGGAGTTGCCGTTGCGTGGGCGTTCACGTGGGTGATGTCGGACTTCTGCAGGCCTGCGGTCTCGATGGCGCGCTGCATCGCACGCGCGGCACCCTTGCCCTCCGGATCGGGAGCCACCAGGTGGAACCCGTCGGAGGTGATTCCGGCACCGAGCAGGCGGGCATGAATCGTTGCGCCGCGAGCCTTGGCGTGCTCTTCGGTCTCGATGACCATGAGCGCACCCGCTTCACCGAAGACGAAGCCGTCACGGTCCTTGTCGAACGGACGTGACGCACCCTTCGGGTTGTCGTTGTTGGTGCTCATCGCCCGCATCATGGAGAAGCTGGCGATCGGAACTGCGTCGATGTAGCCCTCGACGCCGCCGGTGACGACCATGTCCGCATCGCCCATCACGATCATCCGCCACGCGTGTGCGATGGCTTCCGATCCCGAGGAGCAGGCGGAGACGGGAGTGATGACACCGGCCTGTGCTTTGAGCTCGAGTCCGACGACCGCTGCGGGGCCGTTCGGCATGACCATCTGAACGGCGAGCGGAGACACCTTGCGGTAGCCGCCTGCCTTCATCTTGTCGTTGGCGTCGATCAGCGAATCTCCGCCACCGAGGCCGGTACCGATCGACACACCGAGGCGAAGGGGATCGACGTCGGGGGTTCCGGCGTTCTTCCAGACCTCGCGGCCGAGGACCGTCGACAGTTGCTCGACATAGCTCAGGCGACGAATCTCGACCCGCGAGAGCAGGCTCTGCGGGTTCACCGCGAGGTGTCCGCCGATCCGCACAGGCAGGTCGTACTCGGCGACGAAATCGTCTTCGAGCTTCGCGATTCCGCTGTCGCCGTTCAGCAGACCCTTCCACGTGGCATCGACGTCACCCGCAAGTGACGTGGTCGCAGCGAGGCTGGTGACGACGACACTGGGGAAGCGTCCGTTGGCGGTGGATGGGTTGGTCATGGGCCCTGTCACTCGCTCGCGGAGTCGTCGAGCTTGGCCTTGATAGCTTCTGCGGCTTCGGGGTTCTCCGCTTCGAGCTTCTGGATGTAGTTGACGGCGTCACCGACGGTGCGCAGACCTGCGAGGTCCTCGTCGGGGATCTTCACGCCGTACTTGTCCTCGGTCTGCACTGCGATCTCGACCATGGAGAGCGAGTCGATGTCGAGGTCGTCCACGAAGGACTTCTCGATGGTCACCTCGGACGGTTCGATGCCCGTGACCTCCTCGATGATCTCTGCAAGTCCGGCGATGAGGTCTTCCTGGCTGGCCACTGTTGTGGCTCCCTTCTCTTCTGTGTAGAACGCCGAAGTCATGTGCTTCGAGACGCGATTGTGCATTTCTGCCACTCGGGGAGTGGAAGTGCGATCCGCAGTGCGTGACGGCGGAGTGTGTGGGGCGAGCTAACCGAGCTCGGCCATTGCGGAGATGTCCGCCGGTGTCTTCAGGCCGAGGTTGGCAACGCCACGCAGTTCGCGTTTGGCGATGCCGACCAGTGCGCCTGCCGGGGGCAGTTCCACAAGTCCGGTGACCTGCGCGGTACGCAGGTAGGCAGTGCACAGATCCCATCGCACGGGGCGAGTGACCTGAGCAGCAAGCTTGTTCAGTGCGTCGGCACCCGAGGCGACCGGCTGACCGTCCGAGTTGGACAGCAGCGTCCGCGTCGGCTCCGACGGAGTGATCGCGGCAGCGGCTGCGGCAACGGTGTCGCCGGCAGACGCCATGTATCTGGTGTGGAACGCGCCTGCGACCGGCAGTGCGCGAACCCGAGCCTTCTCGGGCGCGCTCTCGGCCAGCTCGGCAAGTTTGGTGAGCAGGCCGGCCGCGACGATCTGGCCTGCAGCGTTGACGTTGGCCGGCGCGAGGTCGAGTTCTTCGAGGCGGGCCAGGACGGCAGCTTCGTCTCCGCCGAGCACGGCGGACATGCCGGTCGGTTCGAGTGCACACGCCTTGGCCATTGCTGCGCCACGGACGGCGGCGAGTGACACGGCGTCGTCGGAGGAGATGACGCCGGCGATGGCAGCGGCGGCGAGTTCGCCCACGGAGTGTCCGGCGACGACGGCGTCCTCGGGGAACAGGCCCCGCGATGCGATCTCCTCGAAGGCGAGCAGGGCCGACGCCACGACCAGGGGCTGGGTCACCGCGGTGTCGGTGATCTCCTCGGCGGTTGCTGTGGTGCCGAGGCGGACGAGGTCGAGACCGGAGGCCTTCGACCACAGTGCGAGTCGGTCTGCCGCACCTGGCAATTCGAGCCAAGGCAACAGCATGCCGGGAGTCTGAGAGCCCTGACCGGGCGCAAGCAACGCAATCACAGGGTTAAGAGAACACTGTCGGGTGCCGAATGAGTGATGTCGCGCTCGATGAACTCTCGACAGGCAATTTGTGGGAACCCTACAAATCGCCTCGTGGGGACTCGCTATCGCCGGAGGGTGGTGGAGCGTTACGTAACCACTTCTCCGAATGTGACCTGTGTGACATATGGGGCTGGATGTGCCGGTTCGTGATGCGTTCGAGCCAACCTACCTACCGTTGCCGCGACCCTGAGCACGTACGCGTCGCGCGGGTGAGTGGGGTCGCGACCGGTGACCTCTGCGATGCGCTTGAGCCGATACCGAACGGTATTTGGATGAACAAACAGCTGCCGTGCGCAGGTTTCGACGGCTCCGCCACAGTCGAGATACGCATCGAGGGTGTCGGCAAGTCCAGAACCCGCCGCCGCCAATGGAACGACCACGTGATCGTTCAACGCCGATATCGCCGCACTGTCGTTGAGCAGTGCGCGTTCGGGCAACAACTCGCCTGCGTGCACCGGACGCGGTGCACCACGCCAGCCGGCGACGGCCTGCATGCCGGCGAAGGCTTCCACCGCGCTCGAGTGCGCCGCGCCCAGGGTGCGAGTGGTCGGGCCGATGACCACGGGCCCGTCGGAGAAGTTCTGCAACATGTCCTCGATGAACGCGTGGTGGGCCGGCGTGTCCTCGATCTGGCCGCTGACCACCATCACCAGCCGAGTGCCTTGCACCACGGCGAGTGCCGCGCGGCCGTGCTTCTGCGCCACGGCGTGCACTGTTCCGACCACCGACACGCCCCGATCGTCCGGGGGAGTACCGACCAACACCGTCGCGGGGGCCGTGGCGTCCCAGTTCAGCGTTGCGGCACGCGAGAGCATGTCCGAGCCGGTGTCCCCACGCACGACGGCATCGACGACGAGAGCTTCGAGGCGGGTGTCCCAGGCACCGCGAGATTCGGCCGCACTGGCGTAGACCGACGCGGCCGCGAAGCCGAGCTCGCGGCCGTACCGTAGGACGGCCTCGGTCAGGGCCACCAGCTGCTGATCGTTGCGAGCCAGCGCCGGAAGCCACTGCTCGAAGAACTCCATCGCCACTCGGACCATGTCGACGGTCTGGCGCAGAGTGAGGCGGCGGGCCAGGTCTTGGGGGATGACCTGGAATGCGTCGAGGCTGAAGCGGATATCGCTGTTGGGGTTCTTGAGCCATTCGAGAAAGTTGTCGACGGCTGTCTGAATCAACAACTGCACGCTTGCGCGTTGGGCCGCGTCGAGATCGCCGAAGAACGGCAACTGGCCCTGCATCGTGGTGACGGCTTCTGTCGAGAGTCGGCCGGAGAACTGTTTGACCCGCCGCAGCAGGGCATCGGGCAGGGGATCGCGCTTCTGGCGTGAGGGAGCCAGTGAGGCGACCGGAAGATGCACTTCGTTGTCCGAGGTCAACGACTCACGCAACGCCTCACGATAGGCGTCGCGTCGGGACACTTCGCGTGTGGACGCACTGTCCGGGGAACCGGGCTTCGCATCGGACATAAGGAGAACCTACGCCCGACCCCCGCCCACCTCGCGCTGGACGTGCCGCGCGAGGTGGAACGTGGGTCGGGTGATCAGGGGTCGAACCTACGCCGAACCGGTATCGGCGTACGACGTGGGAGCGGCGGTGACGTCGTCGATCTTGTACTTCTCCGCGGCCTCGACGGCCTTGGAGCGGTCGACCTCACCGGATGCCGCCAGAGCCGACAACGTGGCGACGACGATCGACTCGGCGTCGACGTTGAACACTCGACGCGCGGCCGGACGGGTATCGGAGAATCCGAATCCGTCGGTACCGAGAGTGACGTAATCGCCCGGAACCCACTGACGGATCTGGTCCGGAACCGCACGCATCCAATCCGAGGACGCGATGACCGGGCCGTTGGTGTCGGCCAGGGCCGAGGTGACGAACGGAACGCGCTTGTCGGCACCGGGGTTGCGCAGGGACTCCTGCTCGGCCTCGACACCGTCGCGGCGCAGTTCGCCCCACGAGGTCACCGACCAGACGGCCGAACGAACGCCCCACTCCTCGAACAGCAATTCGCGGGCCTTACGGGCCGACACGATGCCGACGCCGGACGCCAGCAGCTGCGCCTCGGGTCCGTCGCCCTCCTGCGGCTCGGCGAACCGGTAGATGCCCTTGAGCAGACCCTCGACGTCGAGGTTCTCCGGCTCGGCCGGCTGTACGTACGGCTCGTTGTAGAGGGTGATGTAGTAGAAGATGTTCTCGCCGCCGAAGCCCTCGACACCTTCGGTTCCGCCGTACATCCGTCGCAGACCGTCCTTGACGATGTGCGCGATCTCGTACGAGAACGCCGGGTCGTAGGCCACGGCCGCCGGGTTGGTCGAGGCCAACAGCAGTGAATGACCGTCGGCGTGCTGCAGACCCTCACCGGTGAGCGTGGTGCGACCTGCGGTGGCACCGAGCACGAATCCGCGAGCCATCTGGTCTGCTGCCGCCCAGAGACCGTCGCCGGTGCGCTGGAAGCCGAACATCGAGTAGAAGATGTACAGCGGGATCATGACCTCGCCGTGCGTGGCGTACGAGGTACCGACCGCGGTGAACGACGACGTCGAACCGGCCTCGTTGATGCCCTCGTGCAGGATCTGGCCGACCGAGCTCTCCTTGTAGGCGAGCATCAGCTCCGAGTCCACCGAGGTGTATAGCTGGCCGTTGCGGTTGTAGATCTTCAGCGACGGGAACCACGAGTCCATACCGAACGTGCGGGCCTCGTCGGGGATGATCGGCACGATTCGGTGGCCGATCTCCTTGTCTCGCAACAACTCCTTCATGACGCGCACGAGCGCCATGGTGGTGGCGACTTCCTGCTTGCCGGAGCCCTTGCGGAGCGTCTTGTACGTGTCGTCGCCGGGCTGCGGGAGCGGCTTGACGTCGACCCGCCGCTCGGGGACGAATCCGCCGAGCTTGTTGCGGCGATCGAGCATGTACTGGATCTCGGGAGCATCCGGGCCGGGGTGGTAGTACGGCGGCATGTACGGATCCTTCTCGAGCTCTTCGTCCGAGATCGGGATGTGCTGGAGATCGCGGAACGTCTTGAGATCGTCGAGCGTGAGCTTTTTCATCTGGTGCGTGGCATTGCGGCCCTCGAAGTGCTTGCCGAGGGTGTAGCCCTTGATGGTGTGCGCCAGGATGACCGTAGGCTGGCCCTTGTGCGACATCGCCGCCGCGTAGGCAGCGTGCACCTTGCGGTAGTC
Source organism: Rhodococcus sp. 05-2255-3B1 (assembly GCF_002258545.1). Taxonomy (NCBI): domain Bacteria; kingdom Bacillati; phylum Actinomycetota; class Actinomycetes; order Mycobacteriales; family Nocardiaceae; genus Rhodococcus; species Rhodococcus sp. 05-2255-3B1. Next base: position 31,751 of record NZ_NOZC01000021.1, read on the forward strand.
GTGGCCACCGCGCTTGAGGTTCCAGATCTCGTCGTCGGACAGATCCTTGACCAGTTCCTTGGTGCGCGGATCGCGACCGAAGAAGTGATCGCGGACGTACCCGCCGTCGTTGGCCTTGTACGTCTGGAAGTCACCATCGGGAGTGGTGTTCATCAGGTTCACGAGCGCGCCGTCGCGGTCTGCGTGCAGCAGTGAATCCCACTCGCGGCCCCAGACGACCTTGATGACGTTCCAGCCCGCGCCGCGGAAGAACGACTCCAGCTCCTGAATGATCTTGCCGTTGCCGCGGACCGGGCCGTCGAGGCGCTGCAGGTTGCAGTTGACGACGAACGTCAGGTTGTCCAGACCCTCGGTGGCGGCCACGTGCGCGAGTCCACGCGACTCCGGCTCGTCCATCTCGCCGTCGCCCAGGAATGCCCAGACGTGCTGATCGGAGGTGTCCTTGACGCCGCGGTCGTTGAGGTAGTGGTTGAAGCGGGCCTGGTAGATGGCGTTCATCGGCCCGAGACCCATCGACACCGTCGGGAACTCCCAGAAGTCCTGCATCAGGCGGGGGTGCGGGTACGACGGCAGTCCGCCGCCCTCGTTCACGTGACTGGCCTCCTGACGGAAGCCGTCCATGCGCTCGGCCGGGATGCGGCCCTCGAGGAAGGCGCGGGCGTAGATGCCGGGGGAGGCGTGACCCTGGATGAAGATGTGGTCGCCGCCGCCCGGGTGGTCCTTGCCGCGGAAGAAGTGGTTGAAGCCGACCTCGTACAGCGCAGCCGACGAGGCGTACGTGGAGATGTGGCCACCGACGCCGACGCCGGGGCGCTGCGCGCGGTGCACCATGATGGCTGCGTTCCAGCGGATCCAGGCGCGGTAGCGGCGTTCCATCGACTCGTCGCCGGGGAACCACGGCTCGTTCTCGGTGGGAATGGTGTTGACGTAATCCGTCGACGTCAGCGACGGCAGCGCGACGCGGCGCTCACCGGCGCGCTCGAGCAACCTGAGCATCAGGTAGCGAGCGCGGTTGGGGCCGGACCTCTCCAACAAGCCGTCGAACGACTCGATCCATTCGTTGGTCTCGTCGTTGTCGATATCGGGCAGGTACGACGCGACACCCTCGCGGATGACGCGGACCCGGCCGTCAGAGCCCTTCTTGCCTGCAGACGATGTGTTCTGCCGTTCGCCGCTGTTCACTTCGGACAACGTGTGCACTCCTCAATGTGGCGGACGCTCGGTGTGGCGTCCGGTCCGGTAGCGCGCCCCTGTGACGGCGCTCTACTTTCCTCGTTCTCGTGATTCCTCCCAATCCTGCTACATCTTCTCGGTTCTGGTAGTACAGAGGTCCGATACCCACCAGTAGAAATTTATGTACGCAATTTCGGCGCGGTCAGCTTGCGCGAACGGCTCCGACCCTGTTCGCTTTGTCTACTGCACCCACAATTCAAGGAGGTCACCACCGTGGTCGCCGCGGCGGACGCTCAGAACTACGCTCAGAAACTTGGCATCACTCGCGACATGGTCGTACAGGAGCTGGGCTGGGACGAGGACACCGACGATGATCTGCGCGCCGACGTAGAAGATGCGATCGGTGGCGAGACCCTCGACGAGGATTCCGACGAGGTGATCGATGTCGTACTGCTGTGGTGGCGCGACGGAGACGGTGACCTGGTCGACGCACTCATGGATGCCATCGGGCCACTCTCGGACGATGGAATCGTGTGGGTCCTCAGCCCCAAGACCGGCCTGTCCGGTCACGTCGAACCCAGCGAGATCGCCGAGTCCGCCCCGACCGCAGGATTGACGCAGACCTCTGCGGCAAACCTCGGTGACTGGATCGGAAGTCGTCTGGTTCAGCCCAAGACCCCTGCCACCAAGCGGTAGGTCGATGCTCGATACAGGAAGACGGTTCTAGATGCCGATCGAGGTTGGCGCGGTTGCGCCCGACTTCACTCTGAAGGATCAGAACAACCAACTGGTCACGTTGTCGTCGTACAGGAACGTGAAAAACGTTCTGCTCGTGTTCTATCCACTGGCCTTCACCGGCACGTGCCAGGGCGAGCTGTGCAAAGTGCGCGACGAGTTACCGACCTTCGAGAACGACGAGACTGCGATCTTGGCAATCTCGGTGGGTCCGCCTCCGACCCACAAGATCTGGGCTGCAGAGCAGGGTTACACCTTTCCGCTGCTGTCGGACTTCTGGCCGCACGGCGAGGTTGCTCAGGCGTACGGCGTGTTCAACGACAGCGCCGGCTTCGCCAATCGTGGAACGTTCGTGGTCGACAAATCCGGAATCATCCGGTTCGCCGAAATGAACGGACCCGGTGAGGCTCGCGACAGTTCATCGTGGGCCGAGGCTCTCGCACAAGTGAGCTGACCTGCGGAATTGTAGTTAGAGATCAGACACGATAAATTTCTCCAAGCGTTCCGGTGGCCCGGGGTTGTACCCAGGCCACCGGTACTCGGGCGTATAGCTCAGCGGTAGAGCTCTGGTTTTACACACCAGCGGTCGGGGGTTCGAACCCCTCTGCGCCCACCCTCGATTCAACTGCCACAGGTGTCTCGGTGCCCTGATTCGGCCGGCCGGTCGTCATCGGTAACGGTGAATTTCGTTCATGTTCGGCATGCGCTCTTCTGGCTTGCCCGTCCACTCTCGCTATGGTTCACAGCCCGTTCGTCATCGCCGTGAGGTGACGGTTACGCGTCGACGCATCACGTGCAACGGTCCGGAAACGACTGCGCAGCATCATCGGTGGGACCAGCGCGAACTTCGATACCGGCGGGGCTTGACCATGGAGCATTGGACGACCGAAGATCTGCCGGTGCCGGATCAATTCGGCTACTGGCGCGACGCGATCTGCGACGCGTTCACACCGTTGTTTCCCCGCCGCCCCGCCGCACACGCCACGGCGTCGTCACCGGGCGGGATGACCGGATGGGTTCGCGCTGCACCGGTGGGTTCCATCCGGCTCGCGGAAATCGCGTCGGAGCCCCAGCTCCATCTTCACGGCCGATCGGAGGTAGCAAGAACCACGGAGGACGTGACGTTCGTGAACTTGGTCCTCGAAGGCACCTGCGTCGGGCGGCAAGCAGGCCGGACGTGTGTCGTGAACGCGGGCGACTTCGCGTTGTTCGATGCGACTCGACCGTTCGGACTCGATTACCGGAGCACATGGCGAGTGCTGTCGATGAAGGTCCCCAACGGCATGTTGACGCCACTGATCACGGATTCGGACGGGAGAACCGCAGTATCGTTCTCGCCGACCAATGCGTCCGCGCATGTTGCCAGTGCCGCGATGAGTGCAGTGTGGCAACGGGCCGATCGAATGGAGCGCGCGGATGTCCTCGCCACCAATTCGGCCTTGCTCACACTGATCGCATCAGCGGCCGGATCGAGCGAGAACGAACGGACCTGCGACAGCCGAAGCCTTCGGGCCGAGATGAGAGCCGCGATCAACGCCTATGTGGCAGAACAGATTCGATGTGGGTCGGTGCCTGCCGAGCAAACTGCGCGGCGTTTTTCCATCTCGGTACGCAAGCTCCACCAGCTGTACGAGGAGACCGAACTCTCGTACGCCCGAACCGTCATGAAGTCGCGAGTCGAGGCGTGCGCAGCAGATCTCGACTCGGCGACCCGGCCGACGTCGATGTCCACCCTTGCAGCTCGGTGGGGCTTCGCAGACCTGTCGCATCTCAATCGCGTCTTCAGAACGCAGAAAGGTTGCCTGCCTTCGGAATACCTCGGTCGAAGGATCACGTCTGCGTCGTCCTGACGTCGGCGGACGTGCTCACCGCCCGGTACAGCATGCCCTGCAGGGCGGTGAGTGTCCGTCGGCTACATCCCGGTCATGCCGCCATCCGCAGTGAAGATGCTGCCGGTGACATACGACGCCTTGTTCGAGGCCAGGAAGAGCACGACATGTGCGATCTCCTCGGGCTCGGCGTACCGCTTGATCGCGGTGCTGTCGGCGAACTGAGACTTCGCTGCCTCGGGGTTGCCGGCCGACATGCCGTTTTCGATTCCTCGCATCATCCGAGTGTTCACCGGACCGGGACACACTGCGTTCACTCGGACACCGCTGTCTGCAGCTTCCAACGCGGCCACGCGCGTCAGGCCGATGACAGCGTGCTTCGAGGCGGTGTAGACGCCGAGGGCGGGAAAGCCGATCAACCCTGCCATCGAGGACGTATTGACGATGGCACCCGACTTCTGTGTGATCATCGTCGACAGGACGTGTTTGATGCCGAAGAACGATCCCTTCACGTTCACGTCGAGGATCGTGTCCACGGTCTCGGCGTCGGTATCGACCAAGGCTCCGGTCTTACCTTCCACGCCCGCATTGTTGAAGAAGACGTCGATCCTGCCGAACCGCGTCATGGCACTGGCGACGTATCCTTCGACCTCTTTTTCGCTCCTGACATCGGCTGCCACGAGTAGCAATCGGTTCTCGGGGAGGCCCAGATCGGCGGCGATCTTCTCCAGCGCCGACAGTGACAGATCCACCAACACCAGCGTCGCGCCCTGTTCGGCGAACGCCTTTGTCGCAGCATGGCCGATGCCGCCGGCTGCACCGGTGATCAGAACGACCTTGTCTTCGAAATCCATGATTGTCCCTCTTCGTTTCGCGAGTGGTCAGACGTTTTCTGTGACGGCGGTGAAGTCAGCGATCTTGGTGTGCGCGGTGACGTCTCTGCGCGAGTACTTCCACCCGCTGTCCGTCTTTTCCAGTGCGTCGTTGTACTCGCAGATCGTCCCTTCGGTGCGTCCGTCTTTCGCCGAGAAGAAGAGGAGATAGCACTTCTGAGTGGCTTCGTTGCCGTTCACCGTGATGATCTCGTTGGTCGTGAGGTGGTGCATTCGTCCGAATGCCTCGGTGACGATCGGCATGAAACCGAGCAATTCCTCCGTGCCAGTGGGGGTCTGGCCCGGAAGGAGGGCGTTGAACACGTCCGTGGCGGTGAAACAGTCTGCCCAGGCAGGACCGTCGGTTTCGTCCACCGCAAAGTTGTACCGAGCGTTCAGTTCTTGGATGGCGTGCACGTCTTCTACCGATGAAACGGTCATGGCGCTCCTGTCGAAATGGCTGAGCCGCCGATGCGCGGCGGCACTGAGACTCGGAGGGCGACAGTGACCTCGCGAGGTACCCCCACGAGCGAGAGTCGTTCTCGTCCGAGTGGGGCGACAGAATTCATCCAAGCGCGAGATCGGCGAACAGCATCGAACGAGCGTGCAGATGTTCTGGTACGGATGCGCACACATCCCGACGCGTCCGGTCGTGGGTCACGCCTGCGCGCGACGACTCCTGACTCCCCGTACGATCTGCTGCGCCCGATGCTCCTCGGGCAGTCGATCACCGTTACCGAAGAGCTTGTGACGCAACGTGCCCGGCGTGTATTCGGTGCGATAGACACCCCGCCGCTGCAATTCGGGGACGACGAATCGAACGACGTCCTCGAACGTTCCCGGGGTGATGGCGTACGCGAGATTGAAGCCGTCGACGTCGGTCTCGTCCACCCACTCCTGCAGTTGATCCGCGACTTCGCCGGGGGAGCCGACGATGCGCGGACCGGCACCACCGATGCCGCCCCACTCGGCGATATCGCGCACCGTCCACTCCTTGCCATCGGCACCGATGGACTGGAACGACGCGACGAACGACTGAATCGCATTGCTCTCGACATTGCCGAGCGGCTCGTCGAGCGCGTACCGCGACAGGTCGACGCCCATCCAGCCCGACATGAACACCAACGCACCTTCGGCACTGGCATACGACCGATACTCGTCGTGCTTGGCATGGGCGAGTTCGGATGTCTCATCGGTGACGATGGTGAGCAACTGATAGATGCGCGCCGAGTACGGATCGCGGCCGGCATCTCGCAATGCTCGACGAACATTCGAAACCGTCTGCGCCAGAATCTCCTTGGTGGGTGCACCGACGAAGATCGCTTCGGCGTTCTGCGCCGCGAACCGTACGCCACGCGGCGACGCGCCGGCCTGGAAGATCACCGGCGTCCGCTGCGGCGACGGCTCGGCCAGATGAATGCCCGGCACCGTGAAGTGCTTGCCGCGGTGTTCGATTCGATGCACCTTGGTGGGATCGGTGAATACACCGGTCTCACGATCGCGGACCACCGCGTCGTCGTCCCACGACGCCTCCCACAGCTTGTAGAGCACCTCGAGATATTCGTCGGCGTGGTCGTAACGATCGTCGTGCTTCAGCTGATCGTCGTGTCCCATGTTCTGCGCCGCCGACGGTAGATAGCCGGTCACCACGTTCCATCCGATCCGGCCGTTGGTGAGGTGATCGAGCGTGGAGAGCCGTCGCGCGAACGGATACGGATGCTCGAATCCGGTACCCGCAGTGATCCCGAAGCCCAGATGCTCGGTGACCGCGGCCTGCGCACTGACGAGCAAGAGGGGGTCCGACACCGGAATCTGCGCGCCGTGCCGAATGGCGGCGTCGTGATTACCGCCGTACACGTCGTACGTGCCGAGGACGTCGGCGACGAACAGACCGTCGAACAGGCCGCGCTCCAACAGCTTCGCCAGATCGGTCCAGTAGCCGAGTTCCTTGTATCGCCACGATTGATCCAGCGGATGACGCCAGAGACCGGGGGACTGATGCGCGACGCAGTTCATGTCGAAGGCATTGAAACGGATCTCGCGTGACACGGGGGAACTCCTTCGGCGGGACGATCTGTCTTCGATATCGACAGCGGTGCGACGCTACCGACGACCTAGGCCGGTGGGAACAGTTCGGATCGTGATGAGTCGATAGCTGGTCATCGAGTCGCCGGTAGCTCATCGTTGCGCCGTCACATCAGCGAAAAGAGCGTCGGAGCATGATCGAAATAGCGCAATTGACCAAGACGTACGGGACGGGGGAGAACACGACCGTCGTCCTCGACCGGCTGGATTTCACGGTGCAGTCCGGCGAGATCCTGGCCGTCGTCGGGCCCAGTGGTGCCGGCAAAAGCACGCTGGCCCAATGTATCAACCTGTTGACGCGGCCCACCTCGGGCTCGGTGATCGTCAACGGGGACGATCTGGCGCAGTTGAATGCCAAGCAGCTTCGGGTCGCGCGCCGGCGCATCGGCACCGTGCTTCAGTCGTCGAGTCTGCTCTCGCGTCGAACCGTGGCCGAGAACGTCGCATTGCCCCTCGACTTCCTGGGGGCCACGAAAGCCGAGACGGGCCGGAGGGTGGGTGAGCTTCTCGACCGAGTAGGACTGTCCGACAAAGCCGCTCGCTATCCGTTTCAACTCTCGGGCGGGCAACGTCAAAGAGTGGGAATCGCGCGAGCACTGGCGCTTCGGCCGTCGGTGTTGCTGTCCGACGAGGCGACATCCGGCTTGGATCCGCAGACCACCGAATCGGTGGTCGAGTTGCTGCGTGAACTGCGTCGTGATCTCGACCTCGCCATCGTGTTCATCACCCACGAAATGGATACCGTTCTGCGAGCTGCAGATTCGGTGGCCAGGCTCGATCACGGTCGTATCGTCGAATCGGGGAAGCTGGTCGATCTGTTGACCGACCACCGCTCGCGGCTCGGCAACGAGCTGCGCCCTCGGCGTGACGACGCACAGGCTGCAGCCGGCGACGTGCACTGGAAGGTCACCTACGATTCGCCCGATGTTCCGCAGGACTGGATCGGGAGGCTGGGTCAGGATCTGGGCGCGCCGGTCGCGTTGTTGGGCGCGTCCGTGCAGGTTGTGGCCGGAGTGACGGTCGGCAGCGCGTCGATCGGCATCGGTGGCCACCTGAGTGCACGCGTCCCTGATGCACTCACGGCGCTGGGGTTGTCCGGCTCCGTCGACGGGAATCATCCGGTATTGGAAGTCGCGTCGTGATCGCGGTACTCGCGGCAGGAAACAAGGTTCCGGTCGAAGAACTGCCGGCTCTACTGTTGCCCGCGTTGGGCGACACCCTCACGATGGTCGGGATCGTGATGTCCATCGTGGTGATCGTCGGTGTTCCACTCGGAGCGGTGCTGTTCAACCTCGGTCCCGGCGGACTGTTCGAGAACCCGGTGCTGCACACGCCGGTCAGCTGGATCGTCAGCATCGGACGATCGTTGCCGTTCCTGATCCTGATGGCCGCGCTGGTTCCGGTGACCCGATGGATCACCGGAACCAACATCGGCATCGCAGCGGCAGTGGTACCGATGTCGTTGGCAGGCATCGCCTTCTTCACCCGCATCGTGGAGAACTCTCTGCGCTCGGTTCCGACGTCGGTGGTCGACGTCGCTCGGGCATCCGGTGGTTCCACACTGCAGGTCACCACCACGCAGCTGTCCGAGGCGGTTCCGTCGATCATCGGCGGGCTGACCATCAACGTCATTGCCATGATCGAATACTCGGCCATCGCCGGCACCATCGGCGCAGGCGGAATCGGTTATGTCGCAGTTACATACGGATACCAACGATTCGATCACACCGTCATGATCGCCACGATCGTCATCCTGATTCTCACCGTCGCCGTCGTACAGCTCGTCGGCGATGCACTCGTTCGCTTCACCACACCTCATCAGCGCGCTGTGCGCACTGCCTGAACCACACCCGAAAGGTTCCATCCACCATGACAACGTCCACCGAAGCGCACGGCTTCGAGCTGAAGAACCGCCGGAAAGCGCCCTGGATCATCGCCGCAGTCGTCGTGCTGATCGCCCTCGCCGTGATCGTCCGCATCGCGTTCTTCGGCGACACCGCATCGGCCAACGACACCGAGGGAGCAACACTCGTCGTCGCCACAGCAGAGGGCAATGCGTCCGAACAGGCGCTCGTCGAATTCGTCGCAGACCAGGTTGCCCCCAAATACGGCATCACGGTCGCATTCCGCGGACTCGCAGACAGCAACACCATCAACCGCGCCGTCAGCGAAGGTGAGGTGGCCGCAACCGTCTACCAACACAAGCTGTGGCTCGGTCAGGTCCTCGAAGCGAACCCCGACTTCCAGGAGGAGGCCGCAACCCCGGTGTTCCGGTGGGGATTCGGCCTGTGGTCCGACAAGTACTCGGACCCAGCTCAATTGCCCGACGGCGCAACGGTTTCGCTGTACTCCGACCCGGCCAACGAGGCCCAAGGCCTGTGGGTGCTCGAGCGAGCCGGCCTGATCACGCTCGATCCCGCTGTCGACAAGTCGACGGCCACGCAGAAGGACATCGTCGGAAACCCGAAGAATCTGAAGTTCACGCTGCTGGACTTCGCTGCGCAATCGAGGGCACTGCCGGATCTCGATGCGGCGGTGGGCTACACCGAGTACTACCTCGCCGCAGGCATTCCCGTCGAAAAGCAGATCTTCGCCCCGCCGGCACCGGACGAGTTCACAGGCCAGCTGACCATCGGTAGCCGGTGGGCAGATACGGACAACATCAAGAATCTCGTCGCCGCATTCAAGGACCCGGCGGTGCAGGAATTCCTGGCGACCGACCCGCGCGTGAAGGACATCCTGCTTCCTCTCCAGTAGACCGGGCCGCGCCCGACAGTCCAGCACATGACCGTCGGGCGCAGCCGTGGTGTTACCTTCGACCCGCACCCGACAGCACTGACACGAGGCGGACGACGTGACCCGGTACGACGCGCTGACAGAACTACTCGACGAGCGGTACTCGTGCCGGCAGTTCCTGCCGAAGCCGGTCCCTCACGAGGTCCTCGAGCAGCTCCTCACGGCCGCCCAGCGAACTCCCTCCTGGTCCAACACCCAGTCGTGGCAGATCATCGTCACCGAGGGCGATGCCACCCGAAAGTTCTCCGAGGCATTGGTGGAGCACGTGGCGTCCGGGGCACCGCAACCGGACTTCCCGTTCCCGGCGAACTACAACGCCCTGCACCGAGCCAGACGACGCGAATGCGGTGGCGCACTCTACGAGAGCATCGGGGTGGTCAAGTCCGACACCGAGGCAACGACGCGTCAGTTCATCCGCAACTACGAGTTGTTCGACGCACCGCACGCGGCCATCATCACCACCGACGCCGATCTGGGCACGTACGGGGCCGTCGACTGCGGGTTGTACCTCCAAACCTTTCTGCTTGCCGCGCAGAGTCTCGGTCTCGGCGCCATCGCGCAGGCAGCACTGGCCGCGTACTCACCGTTTCTGCACGAATGGTTCGACATCCCGGACACCCGAAAAGTGGTGGCCGGCATCTCCTTCGGTTACCCCGACGAGACACATCCGATCAACGGATTCCGTACCAGCCGAGCGCCTCTGGACGAGACGGTGACATTCGTCAGCAGCTAGGGAGCGAGTTGCGGGCCGAACTTCGTCTCGATCTCGGCGAAGAACGCATCGGCCAATGCGACGAACTGCTTCTCGTCGAGCGCGATTCGATCGCCGACGGCGTATCCGAGAATGCTTTTCGCAGGATCGAGATTTATGGTCGGATCGCTGGTCATGATGTCGTCGGCAGTCGTCATCGACGCCGCCAGGACTCGGACCTCGTTGAGTGGATTGCCGTTCTTCTTCTCCTGGCCGCGCATGCGGTGCAAAAAATAGACCTCGAGCGTCAGGACGAGATTGTTGAAGAAGGCGACGTCGAATGCCTCGTCCACGGCAGTCGTCGTCGTTCGATTCGACGCGACCGCACGGTATGCGGCGAGCTGAGAATCGAGGCGCGCACGGCAGGCGTCGATGTATTCGCGGGAGTACGACTTCACGGACAGCACGCGGGCGATCCTAATCCGGCTCGTGGTTCGACGCCGGGCAAACGTCAGTGCGAATGGCGTCGCACGAGTTCTCTGCCCACGTCCGTTCCCGAACGCCAGGCGCTCTCGACCCGGGGCACTCCGGATTCGCACCACTGATCGCCGGCCAGTCCGACGAGTCGTCCATCCTGGTGCTGGAGCTGGAAGTTGGAATCGTGTTGCGCCGCAGGCTTGGCGAATGTCCACCTGTGGGCGTGGGTCCACGCGGGGTCCGCCGAGACGACGGACAATTCGCGTAGCGCGTCGAGAACCGGGGCGATCGCCCCGTCGGGGTTGTCCAGATGCTGCTGCGCGCGCCGCGACGTCGTGTGCACCACGAGAACCGGAGCGCCGTCGCCGCGCCGGGCACCGTCGTCGACGACGAAGTCGATATCGGGATGATCGTTGACGAACGCTGCGTCTCGAAAGGGAATGTCGAGTCCGTCGAATCCACACGCCACCGCGATGACCGGGTCGTAGTCGACGGCATCGGGAACGGCGGTCAGTCGCGTCGCCTGCGGATCCGGCATCGCCACCACGACGTGGCCGTCGGGAAGGTCGGTCAGCTCCGTGGAATGTTCGATGTCGAAGCCGTCGAGCATGTTTCGTACCAAGGATCGAAGCCCGTTCGGGGTCGCCCAGCGAACCGGGCCGGTCGTCGTGCACGGAACCGTTTCGGGTTTGAGAATGCCGAACGTGTTGGCCCACTGACGCGCCAATCCACCCGACTCCCAGTCGGCCACGACCGTCGCAAATTCTTGATCTCGGACGGTGAAGTAGCCCGCTCCCAGATCGACGCGACGGCCGTGCAACTCGGGCGAGGACATCCGCCCACCCGGAGCGCGGCCTCGGTCGACGATGCGAAACGGTACGTCCGCGTCGCGGAGAACCCGCGCGCAGGCCGCGCCTGCTATGCCGGCACCGATGATGGTGACCGGATCGGAGATGATGTCCGCTTCGGAGTTCATCCGTCCAGTATGCCGGGATTCGTCCGAATATCTCTGTACCACCGGCTGTCTGGACATATCGGTCACCCGCTGCGTCTGCGTTCACTTTGTGTTCGACTACAGGGATGGCCATTACGGAGAAGCCGGATACCGGCGAGAACGGACTCGGCACCAGCCTCAAGCCACGGCACGTGACGATGATCTCGATAGCCGGAGTCATCGGCGCAGGTCTGTTCGTGGGTTCGGCCAACGCCATTGCGACGGCAGGCCCAGCGGTGCTGCTGGCGTACCTGTTCGCGGGAACACTCGTGATCCTGGTGATGCGCATGCTGGGGGAGATGGCGACGGCCAATCCCGACACCGGCTCGTTCTCCACCTATGCCACTCGCGCCCTGGGGCATTGGGCCGGATTCTCGGTCGGATGGCTGTACTGGTGGTTCTGGGTGTTGGTGATCCCGGTCGAAGCCACCGCGGCTGCATCCATTCTCACGAACTGGCTCGGCGGCGCGCAATGGATGTGGGCACTGCTCATCGTCGTTGCCCTCACCGCGACCAACCTGATCAGCGTCGGCAACTACGGCGAGTTCGAGTTCTGGTTCGCCCTGGTGAAGGTCGTGGCCATCATCGCGTTCATCGGCCTCGGGATCGCGGCGATCTTCGGGTTGCTACCCGACTCGGAAGTCAGTGGTGTCGACCAACTCTGGGCCTCGGGTGGTTTCATGCCGCTGGGCTTCGGCGCGGTGATCGCGGCCATGCTGACGACGATGTTCTCGTTCATGGGCTCGGAGATCGTCACCATCGCCGCTGCCGAATCCAAGGATCCGGCCAAGGGAATCACCCGCGCCACCAACTCGGTGATCTGGCGAATCTCGATCTTCTACTTCGGTTCCATCTTCGTCATCGTCGCATTGGTGCCCTGGAACGAACTGGATCCCAACACGGGCTCGTACCAATTCGTCCTGTCCAAGATGGGGATCCCGCACGCCGAGACCATCATGGACATCGTCATTCTGACCGCGGTTGCGTCGTGCCTGAATTCGGCGCTCTACACAGCGTCGCGCATGCTGTATTCGCTCGGCGATCGAGGTGACGCACCGAGGGCGGTCAAGAAGATCACGACGAACGGGGTGCCGTGGGTTGCGGTGATCGCCTCGATGGTGCTCGGGTTCCTCGCGGTGGTCGGAAACTACATCCTGCCCGAGAAGCTCTTCACCTACCTGCTGGCGACCACCGGCGCCGTCGCGCTGTTCGTCTACCTGGCCATCGCCAGTAGCCAGCTGGTGCTGCGGCGTCACCTCGACCGCGACGGCGAACGCCCCGCCGTTCGGATGTGGCTCTACCCGTGGCTGACGTACCTTGCCATCGGGTTCATCGTCTTCGTGCTGGTGATGATGGTGGTGCGGCCGGAGCAGCGGTCGTCCATTCTGCTGTCGGCAGTGCTGGCGGCCGTGACCGTGATCGGTGGAATTGCGGTGCAACGCCGAAATACGCGGCGCGACACCGTGGCCGCCCGCGCATCCGGTTCTCCCGACTAGATTCCCGCGTACACCTGCCGGTACAGGTCGACGATCTGCTCGGCTGTCGGCACCACCGGATTGTTGCCGGGGCTACCCGAGGCGAGCGCCTGCTCGGCCATCAGCGGCAACAGCTGGTCCCACTTCGCCTTCTCGATCCCGAAGGTCTCCGGCGTCGGAACCTCCACCTCACGGCACAGCGTGACGATCGCATCCTGCAACTTGCCACCGGCAAGCTGATCCGAATCGCTTTCCGACGCCGCGCCCAGTGCGCGGGCGCAATCGGCGTAACGCGCCTGGGCCCCGTCGATCGAGAATGCCGTGACGGCAGGCAACAGCATCGCGTTGGAAAGCCCGTGTGCAACATGGAAATGCGCGCCGATGGGTCGACTCATACCGTGCACCAAACAGACGCTCGCATTGGAGAAAGCCATTCCCGCCTGCGTCGAGGCATGCATCATCGCCTCGCGCGCCTGCCGGTCGTCGCCGTCCCGATAGGCCCGCAGCAACGACGTCCCGATCGTGCGAATCGCACTGAGGGCCAAACCGTCGGAAATGGGGTTGGCCTTCTTGCTCACGTACGCCTCGATGGCATGAGTGAGCGCATCGACGCCGGTATCGGCCGTCAAGCGCGCCGGCATCGACATCGTCAACTCGAAGTCGATGATCGAAGCAATCGGCAGGAACGACAGCCCGGGGCACAACATCTTCTCGTCCGATGCCACGTCGGTGATGATGGTGAACTGAGTTGCCTCCGAACCACTTCCGGCCGTGGTAGGGATAGCGATGATCGGTAGCGCGGGGCCGGTCGACAGCACCGGGGCCTTGAAGTCCCGCATCGTGCCGCCCTGCACCGCGAGAATCGCCAGCGCCTTGGCCGTATCCATCGGACTGCCGCCGCCGAACCCGATGATCGAATCGGCCGAATGCTGCTGCACCGCGTCGAGGCCCGCGACCAACGAATCGGTCGTCGGATCGGGAACGGTGCCCGAGAACAGAGCCGGTGTCTTCCCGGCCTCGGTCATGATCTTCATCAAACGATCCGCCGAGCCGTTACCGGCCATGAACGCATCGGTGACGAGCAACGGCCGTGACACGTCGAGATCGGTCAGCACCGTCCCCAGCTCTTCGACGGCACCGCCGCCCAGCTTGAGGAACCGAGGAAACGAGATGTTGGAAACCATGGTGTGCTCCTTCGCGAGGTGACCATGTGCGCGGAACTTCGTAACCTGCTACGAAGTTCCGCGCACATGGGCTGGCTGTTTTCGGAACTCAGCTATTCTCAGGGAAGCCGAGGTTGATGCCGCCGTGGCTCGGGTCGAGCCAGCGGCTGGTGACGGCCTTTCCTCGGGTGAAGAAGTGCACTCCCTCGGTCCCGTGGGCGTGGCTGTCGCCGAAGAGCGAGTTCTTCCAACCGCCGAAGCTGTAGTAGGACATCGGAACCGGGATGGGGACGTTGATGCCGATCATGCCGACCTCGACCTCGTTCTGGAAGCGTCGAGCCGCGCCGCCGTCGTTGGTGAAGATGGCGGTGCCGTTGCCGTAGGGATTGTCGTTGATCAGCTGCAGCGCGTCGTCGTAGGTGTCGACGCGAACGACCGACAGGACGGGTCCGAAGATCTCGTCGGTGTAGATGCTCATGTCGGGAGTCACGTGGTCGATCAGGGTGGGGCCGAGCCAGAATCCGTCGGTGCCACCGTCGGGCTGGACGGTGCGGCCGTCGACGACGAGGGTGGCGCCTGCCGCTTCGCCTGCATCGACGTACGAGGCGACCTTGTCACGGTGTGCCTTGGTGACGAGCGGACCCATGTCCGCCCCTCGGGTGCCGTCGCCGGTGACCAACGGTGTTGTCCGCTCGGCGATCTTGGCGACGAGTTCGTCGGCGATGCTGCCGACGGCGACGAGGGCGGAGATGGCCATGCAGCGTTCGCCTGCGGAACCGAAGCCCGCGTTGACCATGGCGTCGGCGGCGAGATCGAGATCTGCATCGGGGAGGACGACGGCGTGATTCTTGGCACCGCCCAGGGCCTGGACGCGTTTTCCGTGGGCGGTGCCGGTGGCGTAGACGTACTGGGCGATGGGGGTGGAGCCGACGAAGGAGATCGACTTGATCTTCTTGTTCTCGAGGAGCTCGTCGACGGCCACCTTGTCGCCCTGCAGGACGTTGAAGACGCCATCGGGTAGGCCTGCCTCGGCCCAGAGCTCGGCGAGCCAGATACTGGCGCTCGGGTCCTTTTCGGACGGTTTGAGGACGACGGTGTTGCCGGCCGCGATGGCGATGGGGAAGAACCACATCGGGACCATGGCGGGGAAGTTGAAGGGCGAGATGATGCCGACCGGTCCGAGCGGTTGACGGATGGAGTAGACGTCGACGCCGGTCGACGCGTTCTCGGTGTATCCGCCCTTGAGCAGATGTGCCATGCCGCAGGCGAATTCGACGACCTCCTGGCCGCGGCCGATCTCACCCAGGGCGTCGGAGAGAACCTTGCCGTGTTCGGCGGTGATGATCGCGGCGAGCTCGTTCTTCTTGGCGTTCAACAGCTCTCGGAAGGAGAACAGGATGGAGGTGCGCTTGGCCAGCGAGGTGTCGCGCCACGCCGGGAATGCGGCTGCGGCGGCGTCGATGACCGCACGGGCATCGTCTGTGTCGGCCAGGGTGAGCGTTCCGGTGACCTCGCCGGTGGCGGGGTTGGTGACGGGGGCGGTCCGGTCGGAGACGCCGGAATAGGTCTTTCCATCGAGCCAGTGCGTGATGACGTCGGTCACGTTCGATCCTTCCATCGGTGTGTCTCGAGTCTCACTTGTACGGATGCACATGTCAAAGGCCAAAACCGCAGATCGCTGTGCAGAAATGCACAACGGCGATAGTCTCGGTGGGTGTTCAACGCAGACCATCTTCGCTATTTCCTCGAAGTGTCGAGGACCGGGCGTTTGACCGACGCCTCGCACACTCTCGGTGTCGACCACACCACCGTCGGTCGGCGCATCACGGCTCTCGAGAAGTCGGCCGGGCAGCGCCTGTTCGACAGAACGCCGTCGGGTTGGCGACTGACCGAGGCGGGTCGACGCCTCGTCGCATACGCCGAGACCGTCGAGTCGACGCTCATCGCGGCGTTCGAGGATCAGACCTCGGACACCGGCTCCCTGCGAGGAACCGTGCGGATCGCGGCCCCGGACGGTTTCGGAGCGTTCGTGCTGACACCGAAATTGGGAGTACTCCGAGACAAGCACCCCGATCTCGACATCGAACTGGTCACCGCCACCGAGCACAACTCGCTGGCCACCAGGGAGTTCGACATCGCAATCACGTTGGAGCGGCCGTCACCGAGGTTCGTCACTACCCGCAGGTTGGCGACGTACTCCCTCGAGCTCTATGCGTCCGCCGAGTATCTCGCCGCGATGGCACCGATCAGGACCGTCGACGATCTGCGTGAACACACACTGATCTCGTACGTGGACGCGCTGCTCGATGTGGCACCGCTGCGCATCCTGGATGCGATCCTGCCGGAGGGCCGCGCGCAGATTCAGACCAACAACATCACCGGGCAGTGGATCGCGGCGAGATCCGGTGTGGGGATTGCGCCCCTGCCCAGCTATATCGGTGAGCCGGACGGGGCCCTCGTGTCGGTGCTGCCCGGTGTCGTCTCCGTCGAGCGCACGTATTGGACGGTGGTACCGCGAGAGCTGACCGGACTCGCGCGGGTAAAAGCCGTCGACGAATTTCTCCGGTCGTTCGTGACCGACGAACAGCATCTGTTTCCTGTGCCGCAGTAACGACGGGACAAACGCACATCCCGAGAGTGTCGGTGGCCGTTGATATTTGGACGATCCGATGAGACCGACGTCTCGTGACCACGGACACACGTGACGCCGACCTCAAAGGCGTGGGAATCGCCTTACTCGCGGGTAACAATCTGTTACGCCCACATCCGCTCGGCGGATCCACACGAGATTCTGGGGGAATCATGACGATGTTCGTAATGGCAGCAGTCGGCTTCGTAGGAATGGCAATCGCCTTGCTCAACGACGGAAGCGACATCGACTTCCGCAACCGTCAACTGGCAGGTGCGTACCGTCACCGCTGGGCCTGACAGTCCGGTGTCCTGAGCCCGGTGTGCAGTTGGCAAGATTCGTGGGATGTGGACACACCCCCGAGCGATCGGCTTACTGGTCGGCTACGGCCTCGATCGAGTGTTCGCAGACCCGAGACGCTGGCACCCGGTCGCAGGATTCGGGACCACGGCACTGCGCGTCGAACGCGCCCTCTACCGCGACAGTCGAGCCTCGGGCGTCGTCCATGCGACCGCGCTGATCGGCTCGATGACCGCACTCGGCGTCGCGTCGAGTCGCGTGGCCGCCCGTGTGGGTGCACCTGCTGAAGTTGCTCTGGTCGCGGCGGCTACCTGGGCCGCGCTCGGAGGCACGTCACTGTCGAAGGTGGGCCGGCAGATGGCCGACCATCTCGACAACGACGACCTCGAGGGCGCACGCGCACTCCTGCCGTCACTGTGCGGTCGAGATCCGGAACCACTCGACTCCGACGGTCTTGCACGCGCCGCCCTCGAGTCCATCGCAGAGAACACCTCCGATGCGACGGTCGGCGTGTTGGTGTGGGGAGCGCTGGCCGGGGTGCCGGGAATTCTGGCCTACCGAGCGAGCAACACGCTCGACGCGATGGTCGGCTACCGCTCGCCGAAGTATCTGCGCTTCGGTTGGGCCGCAGCACGAATCGACGACGTTCTTAACCTGCTGCCGGCCCGCGTCACCGGCCTGGCGACGGTCGTCGCAGCTCTTTCGGTGCAGGGTTCGCCCACCCGAGCCCTGAAGATGTGGCGACGCGACGCCGCGCAGCACCCCAGCCCCAACGCAGGTGTCGCGGAGGCGTCGGCTGCCGGGGCACTGGGGCTGCAACTGGGTGGCAGAACGCAGTACCGACACGGCGTCGAGATCAGGCCGACACTCGGTGACGGACACGCGCCGACCGCACGCGATCTTCGCCGATCGGTCGCACTGTCGAGCCGAGTGCAAGAACTGTCTGCGGTCGCTTCAGCGATTCTTTCCGTAGCGATCGGCCAGGCGAGGATCCGACGGCGTCGTCTGGCGTGACGCCGCTCGCGCCCTGGCTCGCTTCTCGCGACGCGTGGGCAAGGTGAACTCTTCCTCGTCCGGACCGGCCTGATCCGGACCGGCCTCGTTCTCGCCCTCGGGCTCGGTATCCGGCTCGCCGGGGATCGCGTCCGCGAGTTGTGCACGCGCATTGCGGCGTTCCCGTATCTCCGCGCGAGCGAAATACGCCAGACCCAACGGTGCCATGATGCCGAACGCCAGCCACTGCAGACCGTAGGACAGATAGGGGCCTGCGTCGGTCTGCGGCAGTTCGATCAAGCCGAGACCGCCCGGCTGACCGTCGTCGAGCTGGAGATATCCGTCGATGGCGTCGACTCCTACCGCCGCGCCGATCTGTTCCGGGTTGATGTTGTAGACCTGCAGTCGACCGTCGTCCTCGACGGGCTCGCGCGAGGTGCCCTCTGCTTGTCGTACCCGTGCGTTCAGTGTCACGTCACCGGTGGGGGCCGCCTCGAACTCGGGCGCTCTGGTTCCTTCCACCGGCAGTACGTATCCGCGGTTGACGAGCACGGTGGGCCCGCCGTCGATCACGAACGGGGTGATGACCTCGTATGCGGGCTGATCACGGATGCTGCGCAGCCGCACCAGCACGTCGGAATCTGCGACGTAGGACCCGGGGGCGATGACCCGACGCCACTCGTCCTCGGCCGGAAACCCGTCGGCGGTGAGAACGTCCGAGATCGGTACCGGATCCGCGTCGACGGATCGGGTGATCAGATCGTTGCGCTCGGACGTCGAGGTGTTCTTTCCCAACTGCCACGGAGCGAGCACGCTGAAGCACAGGAACGCGAAGGCCAGCACCACCGCAGCCAGCACCAACCACTTGGGTCGCAGCAAGAACGCTAACTTGTCCACGCCACCACGGTAGCCGGGTCAGCGAGGGAGCCGAGACCGTGCCCAGTCCAGCAAGCCGGGCACGGCACCTTCGATCTGCTCGCGCACCTCGGTGAATGCCGAATCGGATGAGTAGTACGGATCGGCCACCGACGAGTCGTCGGCATCGGGGTCGAACGACCGCAGCAAGGAGACACGATCGGCCGGAGCACCGAGCTGCAGCAGGGCGCGAGCATGGCCGGTATCGAGTGCGACGATCAGATCCGCTGCCAGATGATCCGGCCCGACCTGCGCCGCCGCGTGCTCGCTGTCGTATCCGTGGGCATCGAGCTCGGCGACGGTTCGAGGATCCGCGCCGTCGCCCACATGCCAACCGCCGGTCCCGGCGCTCGAGACGCGCACCGCCTCGCTCAGACCGGCGTCGCGCAGATGACCGGCGAAGACCTTCTCGGCCATCGGCGATCGGCAGATGTTGCCGGTGCACACGAATGTCACGTGCAGTGGCTCGGTCATCGCACGGCCGCCGTGTTCTGCTCGAGCACGGTGGCCAGCTCGTCCATGCTCGACGCGGTGAACGCGGCGTCGTCGCTCTCGCCGTCGACGCCGTAGCCCCACTCGACGTACACCGTGGGAATGCCGAATCGGGCGGCGCCGTGCACGTCGTGATCACGATCACCGATCATGATCACCCCGGCGGTGCCGCCGTCCGCGGACTCCACCGGGTCGATGCCGAGGTTGGTCAGCGAGTGCGCGATCACGTCGGACTTCGCCCGTCGGGTGCCGTCGTTGCTGGCACCGCCGATGAACTCGAAGTACCGCGACAGGCCGAAGTGGTCCAGAATCCGGACCGCGAATCGCTCCGACTTCGACGTCGCCACACCGAGCCGGACGCCGCGATCCTGCAATCGCGTCAACACCGACTCGATGCCGTCGAACGCGGTGTTCTCGGCCCAGCCCCGCTCGTCGTAACGCTGGAAGTACGCCGCCAGGGCACGCTGCGCCGCATCCTCGTCCAGGCCGAGGCCGCGCAACGTGTCGATCAGTGGTGGTCCGACGACCATCGACAGCTGTTCCTCGGTCGGTTCGGGGGCATCCACCGACGCCAGTGCGTGGCGAAAACCGGCGTGAATTCCCGGTGCGGAATCGGTCAACGTCCCATCGAGATCGAACAGGACAACGGACGCGGGAGCATCGACAGACATGGTCGGAGCCTATCGGTGCGGGCTGTTCGGTGACGGCGCGGCTACGCTCGTCGCGATGTCCGACACAGCTGCCGATCCCGATGCGCTCCTCCGTCACCACGGAGACGTCGAGGTCGATTCCGGATTCGTCGACTTCGCCGTCAACGTACGCGGCGACGGACCGCCGGCATGGCTTCGCGATCGGCTCGGCGCGGCACTGAGTTCGTTGGGTTCGTACCCGAGCGCGGCCGCCGAGACGGCCGCGCGAGAACAGGTGGCCGAACACCACGGCCGCTCACCGGACGAGGTACTGCTGCTCAGCGGCGGGGCCGAGGGTTTCTCGATGCTGCCGCGGCTTCGGCCCCAGCTAGTGGCGACGATCCACCCGTCGTTCACCGAGCCCGACTGGGTGCTGGAGCAGGCAGGCATTGCGGTGCACCGAGTGATCCTGCCGCCACCCTTCGAGCTCGACCCGACGCTCGTACCCGACACCGCCGACATGGTGATCCTCGGCAACCCGACCAACCCCACATCGGTTCTGCACCCCCGTGAGGCGGTCCTGAGTCTGCGTGGATCCGGACGCATGCTGGTGATCGACGAGGCCTTCGCCGACGCAGTGCTCGGGGAGGGGGAATCGGTGGCGTCACAGAGCCTGGACGATGTGCTGGTTCTGCGCAGTCTGACCAAGACGTGGGCGTTGGCGGGATTGCGGTGTGGATACGCACTGGGGCACCCCGACGTCCTCGCGCGACTGCAGTACGGCCGTGCGCACTGGCCCCTGGGGAGTCTGCAGATCGAAGCGATACGCGCCTGCACCGAACCGTTCGCCGTCGATCGGGCACGCGTCGAATCGGAGCGCATCCACCGCGAACGCACCGCGATGACCCAGCGCCTCGAGGCCTTGGGCCTGGACATCACCGGCCCGGCCCGTGCGCCGTTTCTGCTGCTGCGCGTCGACGGAGCCGATGTTGTTCGAGAACGTCTGCGCACGATGGGTATCGCGGTGCGGCGCGCGGACACGTTCCCGGGGCTCGACCGGCACCACCTGCGCGTCGCGGTACGGGACTCGCAGCGGGTCGACATACTGGTGGACGCGTTGAAGACCGTTCTGTGAGGAGAGCAGCGAACATGGCAGTGACACTGGCCGACGTCATCGAGGTGCTCGACGACGCGTACCCACCCCGTCTTGCGGAGAGCTGGGACTCGGTGGGCCTGGTGTGCGGAGATCCGAAAGCTGTTGTGCAGCAGGTCGTGTACACGGTCGACGTCACCGACGCCGTGGTCGACGACGCCATCGCCCGCGGTGCCGATCTCATCGTCGCCCACCATCCCTTGCTGCTCAAAGGCGTCGACACCGTCGCGGCCGACACCGCGAAAGGATCGGTGATCCACCGCCTGATCAAGGCCGACTGCGCGCTGTTCACCGCCCACACCAACGCCGACTCCGCAGATCCCGGAGTCTCCGACGCACTCGCATCCGCGCTCGGGGTGATCGACACCCGGCCACTCGATCCCATTCCGTCTCCCGCACACGACAAGTGGGTGGTCTTCGTGCCCACCGCCGACTCGGCGGCGGTGCGACAGGCCCTGTTCGACGCCGGAGCCGGGCAGATCGGCGAGTACAGCGAAGCGAGCTGGCAGAGTGCGGGTCTCGGCCGATTCCGTCCGGGCCCGAACGCACACCCGACACTCGGCGTTCTCGGCGAGGTGCACACCGAGGCGGAGGATCGCATCGAAGTCGTGGCCCCCAAAGGGCTACGTGCTCAGGTACTTTCGGCGATGCGTCGGGCACACCCGTACGAGGAGCCCGCGTTCGACGTATTCGAATCCGCGGCTCTACCGTCGTGCACCGGCCTGGGCCGCATCGGAAAACTACCGAATCCGATGACAGTGGCCGAGTTCACCGAGGTCGTCCGCGAGGCGTTGCCCGCCACGACGTGGGGAGTACGCGCAGCGGGAAACCCCGCCGCCATGGTTTCGGTGGTTGCGATGTGCGGGGGAGCGGGTGACTCGTTCCTCTCCGCGGTGGCGCGCACCGACGCCGATGTGTACGTCACCTCCGATCTGCGGCACCACCCGGTCGACGAGCACCTGCGCGCCGGCGGCCCCGCGGTGATCGACACCGCACACTGGGCCTCGGAGTTCCCGTGGTGCGCACAGGCGCGAGGCATCGTCGACGCCGCGTTCGGTGACACCGAGGGATGGAACAGCTGGGTCACCGAGGTGCGTACCGACCCGTGGACACTGTGATCATCGAACCCGCGACCTGCCATCGAGTGGATCCGGCTCACTCATTTTCCTGCAGCCGGTAGGGTAATCCGAATCAACTTCCATAGTCGCAGGAGTCATCAAGCGTGAACGTCGATCCCAAAGTCCAGGCCTCGCTGCTCGAATTGGCCGGTGTGGATACCGAACTCTCGCAGATCGCCCACCGCCGCAAGAGCCTCCCCGAACAGCAGGAGGTGGACAAGCTCGAGACCGAGCGCACCACGCGCAAGGATGCCGCGGTGACGGTGCAGATCTCGATGGACGACCTCGACCGGGACATTCGCAAACTCGAAGGCGAGGTCGACGCGGTTCGGCAACGCGAAGCCCGCGACAAGAAGATGCTCGAGAGCGGCACCATCGCACCGAAGCAGATGACCGAACTGCAGCACGAGCTCGGCAGCCTCGAACGTCGTCAGGGCATCCTCGAAGAGGAACTGCTCGAGGTCATGGAGCAGCGTGAGGCCAGCGAGCGCGACTACGAGCACGCCGGTGCGCAACTGACGCAGATCGAGGACGAGTTGGTCGACGCCGGCCGCCGCCGTGACGACGCCGTCGCAGACCTCGATGTCGCCGAGAAGCGCAGCGCCGAGCGCCGCGAATCGTTGGCCTCGGGATTGCCCGCGGATCTGCTTGCGCTCTACGAGAAGCAGCGAGCGCTCACCGGCCGCGGTGCGGCACTGCTGCAGGCTCGTCGATGTGGAGCGTGCCGGATCGAACTCGATCGCAACGAGATCGCGAGCATTGCCAACAAGCCCGCGGATGCTCTGATTCGTTGCTCCGAGTGCAACGCAATCCTGGTGCGCACCAAGGAATCCGGAATTTGAGTCAGGTGTCGAGAGTCGTTGCCGAGGCCGACGGTGGATCGCGTGGAAATCCTGGGCCCGCCGGCTACGGCGCGGTGGTGCTCAGTGCAGATCGCTCGCAGGTGCTCGCCGAGCGTCGGGCGTCGCTGGGCGTGGCGACCAACAACGTGGCCGAGTACAACGGACTGATCGCCGCACTGACCGCGGCCCGCGATGTCGGGGCCCGTGAGGTTGCCGTCCGCATGGACTCCAAACTCGTCGTCGAACAGATGTCCGGACGCTGGAAAGTGAAGCACCCGGACATGATTCCGCTTCAGCGACAAGCGGCCGAACTCGCCCGCGGCTTCGATTCCGTCACCTACGAGTGGATTCCGCGTGCACAGAACTCGCACGCGGATGCGCTGGCCAACGAGGCGATGGACGCGGCGGCCGAGGGCGTGGACCTGTCGGATCGGCCCGACGCCGAGCCGGTAGCAGCGAAGCCCGCGTCGCCTGGATGGACCGGTGCGATGGGGGAGCCGACCCGCCTGCTGCTGTTGCGACACGGCCAGACCCCCATGTCGGTCGACCGTCGATACTCCGGCCGGGGCAATCCCGACCTGACCGAACTGGGTCGACGCCAAGCAGATTCTGCCGCAACGGTTCTCGGTGCACGGACGGATATCGACGCCATCGTTGCCTCGCCGCTCGCGCGCGCCCAACAGACTGCTGCGGCGACAGCCGACCGTCTCGGTTTGCCCGTCACCACGGTCGACGGTCTCATCGAAACCGACTTCGGCGACTGGGAAGGGCTCACCTTCACCGAGGCCATGGAACGTCACCCCGAGGTCCACAAGGCGTGGCGAGGCGACACCTCCGTTGCACCGCCGAACGGTGAGAGCTTCGACGCAGTACGCTCGCGCATCGAAGCGACCCGCGATCGATTGCTCGCCGAGTACGCCGGGAAGACCGTTCTGGTGGTCACCCACGTGACACCGATCAAGATGCTGTTGCAACTCGCACTCGACGTCGGCCCGTCGCTGCTGTACCGACTGCACTTGGATCTCGCGTCGCTGAGCATCGCCGAGTTCTACCCCGACGGCGGGGCTTCGGTGCGCTTGGTGAACGACACCTCGCACCTGGCCTCGTCGGCCTGAATCGCGGCTAGGTTCCGTTAACGGGATCCGGGCGACAACAGCGACAACAGTCTCGACTCGTCTCGCGAGCCGGGTGCTGCGGTGTAGACGATCACCCGCACGTCTGAGCCGGCAGGCCGAAACACGTCTCCATCGAGGACCATCGACCCAACCAGGGGATGGTCGATGCTCTTGCGTGCTCCCCGGTAGACGGTCGGACGTGCAGAGCGCCAGCGATCGGAGAATTCGTTGCTGCGGGCCCGAAGGTCACGGACCAGACTGTCGAGCTCTGCGTCGTCGGGATGCGATATCTGTGCCACACGGAGGTCCCCGACCAGCGCGTCCCGATACTGCTCTCGTTGTGCGGGATCGACCCACATCGACGACGTGTCCTCGGTCATCTCGAACCAGACCTGGTTGCGTGAATGTCCGGACAGGTCCATCGGATCGCCCATCAGCGCGGACCACGCCGCGTTCCATCTCAGCAGCCACCAATCCGCCGCGTACACCGCCGTAGGCCAGTGGTCGGCTCGGGCCAGCAGTCGATCGACACTGTCCGGTACCGATCGATCGACAGCGGACGACGGTGCCGCGAGTCCGGCAGCTCGATACAACACCCCGGCATCGGCGAGGTCGAGACCCAAGGCCCGAACCAGAGCAGCGACCACCGCCGCCGACGGATTCGACGCACGGCCCTGCTCGAGTTGAACCAGATAGTCCACGGAGATCCCGGCGAGGGTGGCGAGTTCTTCGCGGCGTAGTCCCGACGAACGCCGAGGTCTGACGGTCGAGTCGGACGGAACGGGTGCGCTGCGGTCACGCCAGCCACGGAGCACCGACGAGAAATCCGCCGGTCGGCGTCCCTGCTGCTCTACGCTCATCTCCCCACTGTGCCACCTCGGCCACGTGCGTCTCCTCGACGACGACGTGGGTGGTACCGGCAGACCTACCGACAATCGGCATCTTCCCGATTGGATCGCCGAGCCCTAGCGTCGACGTCATGAGCACAATCACGATGATCACCGGCGGCAACAAGGGAATCGGCCACGAGACAGCACGGCGCCTGCAGCGTGCCGGCCACACCGTGATCATCGGTGCCCGCAACCGTGAGCTCGGTCGTGCTGCTGCCGCCGACCTCGGCGTCACCTTCGTCCAACTCGACGTCACCGATCAGGGCAGCGTCGACGCTGCCGCACACCAGGTGCGTGTGGACCACGGACGCCTCGACGTCCTGATCAACAACGCCGGCATCACCGGGGCCTTCGTGCCGCTCGAGGAAGGATCGGCGGACGACGCCCGAGATGTCTTCGACACCAATGTCTTCGGCGTCGTTCGAGTGACCAACGCATTCGTGCCACTGCTGCAGATCTCGAAGAATGCACGAATCGTCAACGTTTCCTCGGGCGTCGGATCGATCCACGACACCATCGAGCAGGGCTGGTTCGACTGGCAGGTGGTGCCGCCGATCTACGCGTCGTCCAAGACGGCACTCAACATGCTCACGGTGAAGTACGCGCACGCACTCCCCACGATGCGAGTCAACGCTGCCGACCCCGGCTACACCCGTACCGATCTGAACGGCGGCAAGGGAGCACACGACGTCGCGCAGGGCACCGACGAGATCGTTCGACTCGCCACGATTGCCGAGGACGGACAGACCGGCACCGTAGGAAACAGTCAGGGTCTGCTTCGCTGGTGAGTCATCGACCGAGAAGGCACTGAGCGCCTTCCGACAGGTGGGGCGTCGGACCGGCATGTCGCTCGGGTCGAGTGGGGGATGATGCGTTGCGTGTTCACTGACGCCGTGCGCGAGCCCATGGCGGCGCGCTGGATGGCAATCGCATCGCCCGCATCGGCCGCCGCAGGGCTGGCAGTTGCCTTCACCTGGCGATACTGCGTGCCCCGGATGTGGATCGATGCCGATGCCCCACCACCTGTGAATCCGGGCGACTCCGGGTACTTTCGCGTGTACGACTACGTGCAGTACGTGTCGGGACCGCCGTGGTGGCCGATCACGTTGGTCGCTCCGGTCGCGGCACTTCTGGTCGGGACCGTCGTCTCGATCACGGTCGGATGGATTCTGCGCGCCCGATCGCACGGCCGGGCGTTGCACATGTCGGCCCCACTCGTGGCGGGAGGCCTCGTAGGCGCGGGGGCAGCATGGTGGGCACGACGTCGACCTCCCGAGATCCGCATCAGGATGGTCGCGGATCCCTACTTCGATGACCTCGGGCCGACCGGCGCTGCACGCCAGGAGATCTACGGCGGACCGCCGCTGTTCGACACCGTGCATGCCGGGCTGCTGTTGCCGGTGGTGGGGGCGGTGGTCGGTGCCGTGGTCTTCGCTGTGGGCTTGGCGATCACGACACTCCGCGTACGGCGCTCGATCTGACCGAGGCTCAAACCTGCAGTGCAAGCCACAGGCCTGCCACCGCACCGACGATCGTCAGCGGTGTCGTGATGACGCCCAACACGGTGAAGGTTCGCAGATCTGCCGGCTCGTCGTTGGCCGATGCGACGCGTCGCCAGAGCATGATCGCCAGCGATCCGACGTAGGTGAGATTGGGGCCGAGGTTCACCCCGATCACCATGGCCAACAACAGTGCCGGGGGAGCGTCGGCCCCGAATGCGGCCAGCAGCAGCAGCGTCGCGGGCAGGTTGTTGACGATGTTCGACGCCACCGCCGCGATGGCGGCCGCGGCCAGCAGCGAGGCGAAGCTGGTGTCGGACGGCAGAATTCGGGCCAGCCAGTCGCCGATCGGGCCTGTGGTGACACCGAGAACGACGATGCCGAGCAAGAAGACGAAGCCACAGAACGGTAGATCGGCACCGCGCAGAATGGTGCGAGCACTGGTGTGGCGTCCTCGAAGTGCGGGGATGGCCAGTGCCACCGATCCCACCGCGGCCACCCAGAACGGTTCGACGTCGAACAGCCCTGCCACGGCGAAACCGACGAGTGTCGCGGCGAGGATGACCAGCGTGGTCCGGGGTGCAGGGACGTTCTCGGCGCTCTGCAGGGTCGAGCTCTCCGGCGGTGTGGCGGTGCGAGTCAGATCCTCGCGGAAGAAGATCAGGAACACCGCCAACTCGATGGCCACCGCGAATATCCAGGGCAATGCCATCAGAGCGGTGAAGTGCAGGAAGGTGAGTCCGGTCGCGGCGAATGCGAGCAGGTTGGTCAGGTTCGATACCGGCAGCAGCGTCGACGCCGAATTGGACAGGTGCGCCGTGGCGTAACTGTGTGGACGCGGCGACATTCTCAGGACGCGAGCAGCACCGATGATGGCCGGCGTCAACAGCACCACGGTGGCGTCGAGGCTCAGTACTGCCGTGGTCGATGCGGCTGCTGCGAACACGAGTGTCAACAGTCTGCGGGGGCTGCCCTTCGCACCTCCTCGCAGCTTCGCCGCGATCCAGGTGAACACTCCGAGCGCGTCCGACAGATGCGCCAGGATCAGGATGAACGCCAGAAACACGACGGTCGGAGCGAGTTCGAGTACCTGCTCGCGTGCGGCGTCGAGGCTGACGAGGCCGACGACCAGGACTATCGCGGCAGCCGGCAGCGCGGCGACGATCTCGGGCAGACCCCGGGGTCGGACGATCGCGAAAACGAGCACAGCTGCGACCAGTGCCGCGGCGAGAACGGTCACGCGAGAATCTTCACGAGAGTGCGCAGATTTCGAGTGGTGGTCGTCGGCTTGAATTTCGCCTTGGCCGTCGCTTTCCCGAAGCGACTCGTCGTCGTGCTCCCCGCGCGGACCTCCCAGTACACGACATCGCGTCCGGCAGCGACACGTTCGAGCTCGACATCGAGTTCGTCTGCGAGAGCGGACAATTCGGTCAGATGGGTGGGGTCGGTTCCGAACACCACGTAAGGATGCCACCCTTGCCGTTCGGCGTCGAACGGGTAGCACTCCACGATCGCCCGAAGTGTCGGCACGTCCAGGACGACAACCCAGGCCTGATAGCCGAACGCCTGGGCAAGCGTGTTCTCCACCTGTTCCTTCACGACGACGGAAGTCAGCGGGGAGTTCAGCAGGACATTGCCGGTCGCGAGAACAGTGCGGACATCGGTGAAGCCGGCCGACGTCAGGGCCGCACGGAGATCGGCCATCTTGATGTTGATGCCACCGACATTGATGCCACGCAGCAACACGACCCACTCACTCATGAAGGGAACTGTAGTTCGGTTTCCGGCGACCGCGGAGCGCCGAGTAGAGTACGCAACCGCGAACGAGTTGGCCGGACGGCTGCGGCTCGAAGGACGGGCGAACGAGTGTCGTCGCGCTTCGAGCCGAGGAAAGTCCGGACTCCACAGAGCAGGGCGGTTGTTAACGGCAACCCGAGGTGACTCGCGGGACAGTGCCACAGAAAACAGACCGCCTGCGGATCGGTTCCTCGGAATCGAACGGCAGGTCAGGGTGAAACGGTGCGGTAAGAGCGCACCAGCATCCCAGGTGACTGGGATGGCTAGGTAAACCCCGCCCGGAGCAAGGTCGAAGGCTGCACCCCGAAGGTGGTGCAGCTGCGCAGGTGCTCGAGGGCTGCTCGCCCGAGCCTGCGGGTGGACTGCTCGAGGTACCCGGCAACGGTGTGCCCAGATGGATGGTCGTCGACGTCGAACCCGCGAAAGCAGGAACGGCAGACAGGATCCGGCTTACAGGCCGACTCGTTCGCACTCACTATTTCTTCCGCAGTTCTCCTGCGGTGTCGCTCCATGGGGCACACTGGAAGTCATGACCGACGACGACACCTCCTGGTACTACGACATCAGCACCAAGCAGGTCGTACAGGGCAAGCAGACCAATGCCCTCGACCGCATGGGCCCGTATCCGGACAAGGCCACCGCGGAGCAGGCGCTGAAGATCGCCGCGGCGCGCAACAAGGCCGCCGATTCCGACGACGACTGGAACAACTGACGGTGCTGCTCACCCGGCTGAGGGCCCCGGGCTTCGACTTCGAGGCCATCAGATCCGAGTTCGCACTGAACGAAGCGTTCGACGCAGACGTGATGCGCGAGGCGGTCGAAGCCCGAGACCTGCACGCCGACAGCAGAATCGACCGCACCGACATCCCGTTCGTCACCATCGACCCGCCCGGCTCGAAGGACCTCGACCAAGCCGTACACATCGAGAAGACGTCCAACGGATTGGTGGTGCACTACGCAATCGCCGACGTGGGCGCACTGGTGACGCCCGGGGGAGCGCTCGACACCGAAACCCGTCGACGCGGTCAGACGTTCTACCTTCCCGACGGATCCGTACCGTTGCATCCACGAGAGCTGTCGGAGGGCTCGGGCAGCCTGCTCGAGGGCCAGACGCGTTGCGCCGCGCTATGGACCATCGAACTCGACGACGTCGGCGAGGCGGCCGCGTGGACCGTCACCCGCGCGCTCGTTCGATCGACCGCCCGGCTCGATTACGCCGCAGTGCAGGCCGATGTGGACGCGGGGACACCGCATCCGTCCATCGCAGCGTTGGCCGAATTCGGGGCCCAGCGCGCAGCTGCAGCGAGACGGCGCGGAGCCGTCGACATCACCCTGCCCGAGCAGGAAGTGGTGCCGGACGGGCGAGGCTGGCGCATCGTCCTGCAACCACGCACCGCAGTGGACGGGTGGAACGCCGAAATATCGCTGCTGACGGGAATGTGCGCCGCCAGAATCATGCTCGACGCCGGAATCGGTATCGTGCGCACCCTCCCGCCTGCCTCGTCCGAATCCGTGGACACACTGAAGAAGACGGCAGCAGCCCTCGGGATCGACTGGCCCGCAGGCGCATCCTCCGGGTCTGTGCTGGCGGGTCTGCCCACCGACGAGCCGTCGACACTGGCGATGATGACCCAGGCGACCGGTTTGCTGCGCGGTGCGGACTACCTCGCGTTCGACCGCACGACGAACCCTGTGGACAGTGATACATCGGTCGAGCATTCGGGAATCGGCGCGCCGTACGCGCACGTGACGGCACCACTGCGGCGGCTGTCCGATCGCTTCGCCACCGAGGTGTGCCTGGCCGTCGTGGCCGAAGTGCCGGTACCGGACTGGGCGGCGCAGGCGCTGCCGGAGTTGCCCGCCATCATGCGCGGATCGGATTCCGCGGCGTCGAAGGTGGACCGCGCTTGCATCGACCTCACCGAGGCGCACGTACTGAAAAACAGAGTGGGCGAGCATTTCTCGGCCGTCGTGCTGCGCGGTGCCGAGGGGAAGCGGGACGCCGAGGTGTTGGTGTCGCAGCCGATAGTTCTCGGCAAGTGCGACGGAGAACCGCCCGCAGGGGAGTCGGTGAAGGTCCGGTTGACCCGGGCCGACACCGACTCGCGCACAGTCCGGTTCGACTACCCGGCCGTCACTGCCTGAAACGATCCGTCGCCTCGACGAGGTGATGCACGATGCCGGGTTCGGCTGCAGAGTGCCCGGCGTCGTCGACGATCACCAGATCTGCCGAGGGCCAGGCCTTGTGCAGCGCCCACGCGCTCGTCGCCGGGCACACGACGTCGTAGCGGCCCTGCACGATGACACCCGGAATGCCGTCGAGCAAGTGGGCATCACGTAGCAGTTGATTCTCTTCGAGAAAGCAGTTGTTACGGAAGTAGTGGTTCTCGATACCGGCAAATGCCAGGGCGAACCGCGGGTCCGAGTTGTCTTGCACTGCATCCGATTTCGGCAACAGGTAACTCGTCGCCGCCTCCCAGGTGGACCACGCCACCGCGGCTTTCGTAGCGGCCTCGCGGTCGTCGGACGTCAACTGCCGGTGGTATGCCTCGACGAGATTGCCGCCGCGCTCGTCCTCCGGAACAGGTTCGAGAAACTTCTCCCACAGATCGGGGAAGATGTGGCCTGCCCCGCCGCCGTAGTACCAGTCGATCTCCGACGGCCGCACCAGGAAAATCCCCCGCAGAATCAGTCCTCGCACGCGATCCCGGTGCGACTGTGCGTACGCCAGCGACAGCGTCGAGCCCCAGGAACCGCCGAACACCAACCACGTGTCGATGCTCAGATGTTCCCGCAGCTTCTCCATGTCCGAGATCAGCCGGTCGGTGCTGTTGACCGACAGATCGGCGCCGTCGGCGATGTGCGGGGTCGACTGCCCGCAGCCCCGCTGATCGAACAACACGATTCGATAGGCCTGCGGGTCGAAATACCGCCGTTGCAACGGATTGGTGGCCCCGCCGGGACCGCCGTGTACGAATACCACCGGAGCGCCGTCGGGATTACCGGAGACTTCCCAGTAGATCTGTTGTCCGTCGCCGACATCGAGGTGTCCGGTGTCGACAGGATCGATCTCGGGGTACAGAGAACGCATCCTAGAAGCCCACCAGACCGGATGCGAGGTCCGGAATGTCCAGCGAGCGGATGGCCTCGTCCCGCACGTCCGAGCACGTCTCCGTCGTGATGTCGTCGACGATCGCTCGGTTCTGCACCACCTGCAGGTTGATGACGCCGCTCTGCGCCGCCCAGGTCTGCACCAGGATGTTGAGCCCGCCCCGGCCGAGCGTCGGCCCCTGGACGCGCCAATTGGACAGCTGCGCCTCGAGATCGGTGCACAGCTGTTGCTTCTGGGCATCGGTGATCACTGCTTCCGCCGGCGGTGCGCTGACCGTGGTGGTCGGCACGACAGTCGTCGTCGACGACGACGAACCAGTGTTGGTCGTCTCCGTGCTGCACGCACCGATCAGCGTGAGGAGCGCAGCCGCGCCGACTACTGCGACTGCGCTTCTCCGTGCCTCGAAGGTCGAACCCCGTCTGAGTTTCATGGTCCGAGTGTGCCATCCGCACCCGACGGAGACGGTAACGATCAGTAGCTGTGTTCGGGCCCGGGGAAGACCCCCGACTGCACCTCGGACAGGTACGTCGTTGCCGCGGTCCGCAAGGAATCGCCGACGTCGGCGAACTTCTTCACGAACTTCGCGGTCTTACCGTTGGTGTATCCGGCCATGTCCTGCCACACCAGAACCTGCGCGTCGCATTCGTTGCCCGCACCGATGCCGACCGTGGGAATGGTCAGCTTGCGGGTGACCTGGCCGGCGATGTCGGCGGGAACCATCTCCATGACGACGGCGAATGCTCCCGCTTCCTGGACTGCGATGGCGTCGGCCACCAGCTGCTCGGACGCGTCTCCGCGACCCTGAACGCGGAAGCCACCGAGGGTGTTGACACTCTGCGGGGTGAAGCCGACGTGGGCCATCACCGGGATGCCCGCGGCAGTGATCGCGGCGATCTGGCCGGCCACGCGCTCGCCGCCTTCGAGCTTGACTGCGCCCGCGAGACCTTCCTTCATGAACCGGACAGCGGTTTCCAGTGCCTGCTGCGGCGAGGCCTCGTAGGTGCCGAAGGGCAGATCTGCGACGACGAGGGCGTGCGGTGCGCCGCGGACCACCCCGCGGACCAGCGGAAGGAGCTCGTCGACGGTGATCGGCACGGTGGTGTCGTAGCCGTAGACGACGTTTGCCGCCGAGTCGCCGACGAGGAGAACCGGAACTCCGGCTTCCTCGAAGATGCGGGCACTGGAGTAGTCGTAGGCGGTGAGCATTCCCCAGCGCTCACCGTCGGCCTTCATCTGCAGAAGGTGGTGGGTGCGGGTCTTGCGGGTCAGCGCGGTGGAGGGTGCTTCCTGAGCGGATCCGCCGTACACAGCAGTTTCGGACATCTTTGTCCCTTTCTGGTCCTCGAGGCCCGCTCGGCGGGTCCCCGGGATGGGGTGTGATGACGTGGGCAAGTCTGCCACTGCTCACGACCTGCCGGACCGCTACCGGCAGTGCAATTGGTCACACCCCGCCGCGCGCCGCGTAGTCCCGCCAGCCGTTGGTGATCGGCATGCGGCGGTCACGTCCGAACGCACGAGAGGTGACCTTGGTGCCGATCGGATACTGACGCCGCTTGTATTCCGACGCGTCGACCTTGCGCAGGATGTCCGCGACCACCGCGGCCTCGAATCCGGCCGCCACGATGTCCTCGAAGCCCTGGTCGTGGTCGACGTACCTGAACAGGATGGCGTCGAGCTCGTCGTAATCGGGCAACGAGTCGGTGTCGAGTTGCCCCGGCCTGAGCTCTGCGGACGGCGGCTTGTCGATGCTCGACTCGGGGATCGGAGGAATGTCCCCACGGTCGGCCGCGGACTTGTTTCGCCACCGCGCCAGATCCCACACGAGCGACTTCGGCACGTCCTTGATCGGCGCGAAGCCGCCGACGGCATCCCCGTAGATCGTCGAATAGCCAACGGCCAGTTCGGATTTGTTGCCGGTGGCCAACACCAGATGGCCGAAGCTGTTCGACAGTGCCATCAGCACCATGCCCCGGCACCGCGCCTGGATGTTCTCCTCGGCGAGCCCGGTCAGATGCAGCTGGTCGACGTAGCGGGCGACCATGTCGGCAATCGGCTCGACGCGGAAATGAACACCCGTGCGCGACGCGAAATCCTCTGCGTCGGTGCGAGAGTGAGTCGACGAGTACGTCGAGGGCATCGACACTGCGTGTACCGCATCGTGGCCCAGGGCGTCGACGGCGATCGCGGCGACCACCGCCGAATCGATACCGCCGGACGATCCGAGAGCCACCGAACGAAAACCGTTCTTGTGCACGTAGTCTCGTAGACCCGTCACCAGTGCGCCCCACACCTGTTCCTCGGTGCTCACGATCTCTGCGAGGAACGGCTCGGCTCGCTGCCAGCCGGTGACCGCCACGTCGGGGAGCGTGACCCGATCGATGGTCCAGCCGGGTACCTCGGCGGCATCCGGATGTGGTGCCGTCGGAGCATCGACGTCGACGATCAGCAGATGCTCGACGAATTGCGGGGAGCGACCCCAGGTGGAGCCGTCCGGACCGACGACGAAACTCGCCCCGTCGAACACCAACTCGTCCTGGCCGCCGACGACGTTGACGTAGGCGATCGGAGCGCCGATCTCGGTGGCCCGTCGCAGGGCGATGGAGCGACGCACCTCGTCCTTCCCCTGCTCGAAGGGGCTGGCGTTGAGGCAGAGCAGCATGTCCACCCCGGCCGCGGCATAGGCGGGCACGGACCCGCCCGGTTGCCAGATGTCCTCGCAGACAACGACGCCGAGCCGCAGGCCGTTCACCGTCGTGATGCTCAGGCCGGATCCCGGAGCGAAGTAGCGTGCCTCGTCGAACACTCGGTAGGTGGGGAGCGAGTGCTTGTCGTACCGAGTCGTCACCCGTCCGTCGGTGATCACTGCCGCGCTGTTCCGCGAGCCCTCGGCGTCGCGATCGAGGTAGCCGACCACGACGATGCGATCGCCACACCCGGCAGCGTCGAGGGCTGTCGCCAACTCGGTGAGGCAGTGCGCCGACGCTGCGGCGAACGACGGTCGCAGAGCCAGATCCTCGACGGGGTATCCCGTCAGCGCCATCTCGGGAAACACCACCACGTTGGCACCGTCGTGAGCTGCGCGGACCGTCCACTCGACGATCGCTGCGGAATTCGCTGCAAGATCGCCGACCACGGAGTTGATCTGGGCGAGGGCGAGTCGAAGTGCCTGCACGGCGTCCACGCTAGTGCTCGCACGACGTCCCCGCCGGGCAGCGGGAGCGGAGGGTCCGAAAGACCTGGCACGATCGTGCCATGAGAACGCGCACCAGGAGCACGGCCGTGGCACTGTCCACGGTCGCCGTGTTGGCCGTCGGCTGCTCCACGTCCGAGCCGACAGCCACTCCCGAGAACTCCGGTGCGTCGGACACCTCCTCATCGGCATCCGCCGTCGGCCCGATCCCCTCGGGGCTCGAAACGTTCTACACCCAAACGCTGGAGTGGGAAAGCTGCGACCGGTACAACACCGACGGCAGCGAACTGGGAAGTGCCGTCGAATGCGCGATGGTGACCGTGCCGTTGGACTACGCCGACCCCGAGGGCAGGACGATCGAGGTCGCCATCTCACGGACGAAGGCGACGGGCGAGAAGATCGGATCGGTACTGATGAACCCGGGCGGGCCCGGATCGTCGGGCCTCTACCTCGCCGGGCAGGCCGAAGGCACCGCCGTCGCCGATCGCTTCGACCGCATCGGCTTCGACCCACGCGGGATCGGAGCATCCGAGCCGGAGGTCCGTTGTCTGACGTCCGAGGAGGTCGACCAGGAGCGTCGCGAACCCGATGTGGACGTCAGCCCCGAAGGCATCGCGGCGACCGAGGCCGAACATCGGGACTACGCCGCGCAGTGTGTGGAGCGGACCGGGGCGGACGTGCTCGAGCACGTCGGCACCCGCGAGGTGGTGCGGGACATGGACGTCATCCGCGCAGTTCTGGGCGACGAGAAGCTGACCTACATCGGGTACTCCTACGGCACGCGAATCGGGACCGCGTACGCCGAGGAGTTCCCGTCGAACGTGCGCGCGATGGTGCTCGACGGTGCGCTCGATCCCGACCAGTCACCCGTCGACGAGGCCGTTGCCCAGGGGGCGGCATTCCAGACCGCGTTCGACGCTTTCGCCGCGGACTGCGCGCAGACCGAGACCTGCCCGCTCGGAACCGACCCGGCGCAGGCCGTCGCGCAGTTCCGGTCCTTGGTGGACCCACTGATCGACCGACCCGCCGACACGACCGATCCCCGTGGCCTCAGCTACGACGACGCGATCACCGGAGCCCAGCAAGCGCTGTACTCACAGCAGCTGTGGCGTCTGCTCCGGGCCGGGTTGAACGAATTGCGCGATGGTCGGGGCGACACGCTGCTCCGGCTCGCCGACACCTACTCCGGCCGGCTCGAGGACGGTAGCTACACCAACATCGACGACGCATTCAATGCGGTTCGTTGCGTCGACGGCCCACCGACCACCGATCGCGCAGCGGCCGACGAGGCGGACGCCCGGTTCCGTGCCGCCGCGCCGTACCTGGACGACGGTCGGGCGACGGGCAGCGCGCCACTGGACCTGTGCGCCTTCTGGCCGGTGCCGAACACGAGTGATCCGCACATCGTCGACGTCGAGGGACTGCCGACGCTGGTGGTCGTCTCGACGACCAACGACCCGGCCACGCCCTACCAGGCAGGTGTCGAGCTGGCGGCGCAGCTGCGTGCGGATCTGGTGACGTACGACGGTACGCAGCACACGGTCGCCTTCTCCGGTGTCGACTGCATCGACGAGCCTTTGGTGAACTACCTCGTCGAGCTGGTGCCGCCGGAGGACGGATTGCGGTGTTGACGTGCTAGCTCACGTCCCGCGAAGTGCGCAGAGAGTTTCACGAAGTGAGACCGAATTCACGATGTAACACAGATTTAACTCCGTTTGCTTACTCTCGCGTTCATGGATCGTCAAAAGGAATTCGTGCTCCGGACCCTCGAAGAGCGCGACATTCGTTTCGTCCGCCTCTGGTTCACCGACGTTCTCGGGTACCTCAAGTCGGTGGCCATCGCCCCCGCCGAGCTCGAAGGGGCTTTCGACGAGGGGATCGGTTTCGACGGTAGCGCCATCGAAGGATTCGCCCGCGTGTCCGAGGCCGACACCGTGGCCAAGCCCGATCCGTCGACGTTCCAGATTCTGCCGTGGTCCACCAGCAAGGGGCACCAGCACTCGGCGCGGATGTTCTGCGACATCGCCATGCCCGACGGCTCGCCGTCCTGGGCCGACTCACGCCACGTGCTGCGCCGCCAGCTCAGCAAGGCCGCAGACCTGGGATTCAGCTGCTACGTGCACCCCGAGATCGAATTCTTCCTGCTCAAGGACGCTCCGCAGGACGGCTCACCGCCGACCCCGGCCGACAACGGCGGCTACTTCGATCAGGCCGTACACGACTCGGCCCCGAACTTCCGCAGGCACGCCATCGACGCGCTCGAGTCGATGGGAATCTCGGTCGAGTTCAGCCACCACGAGGCCGCACCGGGCCAGCAGGAGATCGACCTGCGCTACGCCGACGCACTGTCGATGGCCGACAACATCATGACCTTCCGCTACGTGGTCAAGGAAGTCGCGATCGAAGAAGGCGTGCGCGCGACGTTCATGCCCAAGCCGTTCAGTGATCAGGCCGGCTCGGCGATGCACACGCACATGAGCCTGTTCGAGGGCGACGCCAACGCCTTCCACAACCCGGACGACCCGATGCAGCTCTCGGAGACCGGCAAGTCCTTCATCGCAGGCATCCTCGAACACGCCAACGAGATCAGCGCCGTGACCAACCAGTGGGTCAACTCCTACAAGCGGCTCGTGCGCGGCGGCGAGGCACCGACGGCGGCGTCGTGGGGACCGGCGAACCGCTCGGCACTGATCCGCGTGCCGATGTATACCCCGAACAAGGCATCCTCACGCCGAGTCGAGATCCGCAGCCCTGATTCGGCCTGCAACCCGTACCTCGCCTTCGCGGTTCTGCTGGCCGCCGGTCTGCGTGGAATCGAGAAGGGCTACACCCTGCCGCCCGAGGCCGAGGAAGACGTGTGGGCACTGACCTCCGCGGAACGTCGCGCCATGGGATACAAGGAACTGCCGGGCAATCTCGATCAGGCACTGAACGCGATGGAAGGCTCCGAACTGGTCGCCGAGGCACTGGGCGAGCACGTCTTCGACTTCTTCCTCCGCAACAAGCGTCGCGAGTGGGAGGAATACCGCAGCCACGTCACGCCGTACGAGTTGAAGGCCTACCTGGGTCTTTAACAGCACGGCGTCGTCATGGGCTACGTTCTAGTCGATCGTGAATGGTAGTTCCGATGCCGGCGCGGGCACCCTCGCGTCGCATTACTGACGACGGGGTAAAACTGTGGCACGCCGAGGTGGATTCTAGATGGTGCGTCCTCCTACTTCCAGATCCGTCGTTCCCGGACCGGGCCGACTCGGCCTGGTCGAAGAGACTGCGCCGTCCGATCTGCGCACTCTCGGTTGGACGGACGAGGACAGTCTCGAGCTGCTCTGGTCGCTCTCGCGTGCGCCCAATGCCGATCTCGCGCTCCGCACCCTCGTGCGGTTGTACGAGTTGCTCGGTTCCGGTTGGTCGGAGTTCGACACGGCGCTGCGCACGGACAAGGGATTCCGCGGGCGCATCCTCGGACTCGTCGGTGCCTCGAGTGCGCTCGCCGATCACCTCGTGGCCGACGACAGCACGTGGCGTCTGCTGCTGACCAAGGAAGGTCAGGGCACCGGGGTCTCGGCGAAGATCGAACTCCCCAGCAAGGCGACACTGGTCGCGGAACTCCTCGAGGTGGTCGGGGCAGAGCCCGAGACCGGACCCAATGCCGCGCCCGACCTGTACCGGGCGTCGATCACCGGACCGCCAGCCGTGATCGCCCTGCGCAAGAAGTACCGCGACCAGATCATGGTCCTGGCGGCGTACGACCTCGCCGCAACCGTCGAGAACGAACCCGTCCTGCCGTACACGGTGGTCGGATCGCAACTGTCCGACATGGCCGATGCAGCGCTCACTGCGGCACTCGCCGTCGCCGTCGCCACCGTGTGCCCCGACGCCCCGTGCCCCACGCGCTTGGCCGTCGTCGCGATGGGCAAATGCGGTGCGCGCGAACTCAATTACGTCTCCGACGTCGATGTCGTGTTCGTCGCCGAGCCTGCCGACTCGCAGGCGAGTCGCATCGCCGGCGAGATGATGCGCATCGGATCCTCGGCCTTCTTCGAGGTCGACGCGGCGCTGCGTCCCGAGGGCAAGCGCGGCGAGTTGGTCCGCACACTCGACTCGCACGTGGCCTACTACAAGCGCTGGGCCAAGACCTGGGAGTTCCAGGCGTTGCTCAAAGCACGCCCGATGACCGGCGACATCGCGCTCGGCAACGATTACGTCGACGCGGTCAACCCGATGGTGTGGTTGGCCAGCCAGCGCGAGGACTTCGTGCCCGAGGTGCGCGCGATGCGGCGTCGAGTCGAGGAGATGGTGCCGCCGGAGCTCCGCGAGCGCGAGATCAAACTCGGCCGCGGAAGCCTGCGGGATGTCGAATTCGCGGTCCAGCTCCTGCAATTGGTGCACGGTCGAACCGACGAGTCGCTGCGCGTACTCGGCACGACCGACGCACTGACCGCACTCACCGAGGGCGGCTACGTCGGACGTGACGACGCCGCGAATCTGACGGCCTCCTACGAGTTTCTTCGGCTGATCGAGCACCGCCTGCAGCTGCAGCGAATGCGACGCACGCACACCCTGCCTCCACAGGACGACGAGGAAGCCCTGCGGTGGCTGGCTCGTTCGGCGCACATGCGACCGGACGGCAACCGCGACTCCCTCGGGGTGCTGAACGCCGAGATCAAGCGCAACGCACAACGCATCAGACGGTTGCACGCCAAGCTCTTCTACCGGCCGCTGTTGGACTCGGTGGTCAAGTTCGACTCGGAGACAGTGCGGTTGACGCCGGACGCCGCGACGCGTCAGCTCGCAGCGCTCGGCTACGCGACTCCGCAGAACGCATTGGGCCACCTACGTGCGCTGGTCGGCTCGGGTACCCGCCGCGGTCAGATCCAGGCCGTGTTGCTGCCGACCCTGCTCGAATGGCTTGCCGACACACCCGATCCCGACGCCGGACTGCTCAACTACCGCAGGCTGTCGGAATCGGCGGGGGAGCAGACGTGGTTCCTGCGGGTGCTGCGCGACGAAGGCGCAGTGGCTCAGCGGCTCATGATCGTGCTCGGCTCCTCGGCGTACGTGCCGGATCTGCTGATCAAGGCCCCCGAGGTCATTCGGTTGTTCGCGGACGGACCCACCGGCCCTCGGCTGCTCGACGTCGAGCCGGAGGAGACGTACCGCGCGATCCTGTCGTCCTCGGCCAGATATGAGGACCCGGTTCGAGCGATCAACGCCGCCAGGGCTTTACGACGCCACGAACTGGCCCGGGTGGCCTCGGCCGACATTCTCGGCATGCTCGACGTACCTCAGGTGTGCCGCGCGCTGTCCTCGGTCTGGGCCGCAGTGATCAACGCAGCGCTCGCCGCTGCAGTGCGAGCCAGCGAGAAGGAACGCGGAGAACCTGCACCGGCAACTCTCGCCGTCATCGGTATGGGACGCTTGGGCGGCGGTGAGCTCGGCTACGGCAGCGACGCAGACGTGCTGTTCGTCTGCGAACCGGTGGACGGCGTCGACGAGACCGTTGCGGTCAAGTGGGCCAACACCATTGCCGACCGCATCCGCAAACTGCTCGGCGCGCCCAGCACCGATCCGCCGCTCGAGGTCGACACCGGTCTGCGGCCGGAAGGCCGCAACGGCCCGGTGGTGCGCACCCTGGCGTCCTACGCCGCGTACTACTCGCAGTGGGCTCAGGCATGGGAAGTGCAGGCTCTCCTGCGCGCACACCAAGTGGCCGGCGACCAGGATCTCGGCATCCGATTCCTGCTGATGGCCGACAAGGTGCGCTACCCCGAGGGCGGTGTGTCCGCCGATGCGGTCCGCGAGATTCGACGCATCAAGGCGCGCATCGATTCCGAGCGTCTGCCCAAGGGAGCCGACCCATCCACCCACACCAAGCTCGGACGTGGGGGACTGGCAGACATCGAGTGGACCGTTCAGCTGATTCAGCTCAGGTACGCGCACAAGGTCCTCGCGCTGCACAACACCTCGACCCTGCAGTCACTCGACGCCATCGGTGCGGCCGAGCTCATGAGCGAAACCGACGTCGAACTGCTCAGGGAAGCCTGGATCCTGGCGACGAAGGCACGCAACGCGCTGGTGCTGGTCCGCGGCAAGCCCACCGATCAGCTGCCGCGACCGGGAGCTGTGCTCTCCGCAGTCGCGCAGGTGGCGGGCTGGGAGAACGGTGACGCCGGAGCATTCCTCGACAACTACCTGCGCGTGACACGTCGAGCGAAGGCAGTGGTGGAGCGGACCTTCGGCGGAAGCTAGTCGCTAGTCGCTGCCGACGGTGACGAACCCCTGCTGAACCATCCAGTCCCGTGCGACGTCCGCGGGCTCGCGGCCGTCGATGTCGACCTGCTTGTTCAACTCGGAAATGGCCTCGTTGGTCAGCGCCGCCGAGATCGGGGCGGTCACCTCGGCGATCTCGGGGTACTGATCGGCGACCTCCTGACGGATGATGACGGTCGCGTTGTAGCGCGGGAAGAACGACTTGTCGTCTTCGAGCACGGTCAGATTCAGCCCCTTGATTCGGCCGTCGGTGGTGAACACCTCGCCGAATCGGCACTGCGAACCGTCCGCTGTCGCCTGATAGATGACGCCGGTCTGCAGGATCTGCACCGGGATGGCGTTGGCGTCGAAACCGTAGGTGGCGGCGAGGCCGGGGAGCCCGTCCTGGCGACTGTTGAACTCGGTTTCGACGCACAGAGCGG
This sequence comes from Rhodococcus sp. 05-2255-3B1, assembly GCF_002258545.1. NCBI lineage: Bacteria > Bacillati > Actinomycetota > Actinomycetes > Mycobacteriales > Nocardiaceae > Rhodococcus > Rhodococcus sp. 05-2255-3B1. The sequence goes on from NZ_NOZC01000021.1 coordinate 73,407, forward strand.
CAGCGGCTGGATCGCGGTTCACCAGAGCGGCGTAATCCGAGAGCGTGCTTACGCCGGTCTCCTGTGCTACCTGCTGATTCATGGCCAGGGCGTACGTGTTGTCCATCGGCGCCGGATTGACCCAGTCGATACCGTTGGCCTTGTCGGCGTCACGCACTGCTTCGAACTGTTCGGTGGCATCGGGAATGGGTGTCTCGTTGCCCAGGTAGTTGATCCACCCGGTTCCGGTGTACTCGTAGGCAAGGTCGACCTGGCCGCTCTGCATGGCCAGCCGGACGCTCTGCGAGCCGACGATATTGGTGAGGTCCCGAACGTCGGCACCGGCTGCACTGAGAGCGAATTCGAGGATGTAGCCGAGGATGATCTGCTCGGTGAAGTCCTTCGATCCGACGGTGAACTCGGCACCCTCCAGCCCGGGGAGCGGAGTGATGCTGCCGGCCTCGACCGACAACGGCATAGCGCCGCCGGACTGCAACCCGCACCCCGTCAGCGCGAGAGCAGTGGTGGCGCACAGCGCAGCGAGTCGTCGAGTGGTGCGTCGCATCAGCGGAGTCCTTTCGGTCCGAGGTAAGCCTCGGCGAGTGCGCCCAGCCAATCCACCAGCAGCGCGAGTGCGACCGCGAGAACGGCACCCACCACGAGAATGAGTGGCTGGTTGAGCTTGTAGCCGGTGTCGATCAGGACGCCGAGGCCACCCGCACCGACAAGGAAGCTCAGCGTCGCCGTGCCGACGGCGAGAACCAGAGAGGTACGCAGGCCTGCCAGTATGAACGGCACCGCAAGCGGAAACTCGATGCGGCGCAGAATTCCCATGTTCGACATGCCCTGACCACGAGCTGCATCGATGTAGGTCGGTTCGACGGTCTGGAAGCCCAACATCGTATTGCGCAGAACCGGGAGCAGCGAATAGAACGCGATAGGGAGCACGCCGGTCCAGAAGCCCGTTGCGCCCGTCCAGAGGAACAACAACACCAGAAGTCCGACGGCGGGCGCGGCCTGCCCGATGTTCGCGATACCGATGAACAGCGGCGCGGCCTTGCGATACCCGTTGCGAGTCAACAGAATTCCCAGCGGTACGGCGATGACGAGTACCAGCGTCGTAACCACGAAGGTGATCAGTACGTGCTCGAGAACCCGGGTGGAGATCGTGCTGATGTTGATCGTCTCGGCCTGTGTCGCGGTGAGATCTCGGGTCAACGCATAGACCAACAGAATTGCCACGATGAGCAGCACGACGGCCGGTTGGATGAGCAGACGAATTCGCTCTGCGCGTTTGGCTGCGCGCGCAACGTCCTTGGTCTCGTCGCCGGTATCGGCGAGGGTCGTCACGACGGTGTCCCGACGTCTGTGCGCGCCTCGTCGTGATCGTTGGCGTGCTGCGATCGCAGAGATTTGATGGTGTCGATCAGTACGTCGATCGTCACGGTGCCGACGTATTCGCCGCGATTACCGGTGACGGTGGCCGTCGCGTTGCCCTCGGAGAGCAGAGCTTCGAGTGCGTCCTGGAGGGTCGATTGCGTCGAGACCATCTCGCCCATCGGCACACCGACGTCGCGCAGGCTCCCGACTCCGACGAGGTGGCGTCGATCGGTCCACCGAAGCGGGCGCTTGCGCGAGTCGAGGATGATTCCCCACGCCTCGGGATCGGAGCCGAGTGCCGAGTTCATCGACTCCACCGAGTCGTCCTCGCCGAACACCGGCACATCGGACAACTCGATGTCGCGAACTCGCATCAGCGTCAGCTGCTTCAACGCGGCTCCGGCCCCGACGAATCCCGCGACGGTGTCGTCCGCGGGGTTGGCAAGGACGGCCTCGGGAGTGTCGTACTGGAGGATCGTGGACTGGTTCCCGAGTACCGCGATTCGGTCACCGAGCTTGACGGCCTCGTCGAAGTCGTGGGTCACGAAGACGATGGTCTTACCCAGCTCGGCTTGCAGGCGCATCAATTCGTCCTGCAACAGTCCTCGGGTGATCGGATCGACCGCGCCGAAGGGCTCGTCCATCAACAGCACCGGGGGATCGGCGGCCAGTGCGCGGGCGACGCCGACACGCTGCTGCTGGCCACCCGAGAGCTGACGCGGATAGCGCTCGCGATAGACCGCCGGATCGAGCCCGACGAGATCGAGCATCTCGTCGGTGCGATCGTTGATGCGTTTCTTGTCCCACCCGATGAGCCCGGGCACCATGCCGACGTTCTGCGCGATCGTCATGTGCGGAAACAGCCCGGCCTGCTGGATGGAATAACCGATGGTGCGGCGCAACTCGTTGGGGTCGATCGATAGCGCGTCCTTGCCACCGATGGTGATGCGGCCCGACGTCGGCTCGATGAGCCGGTTGATCATGCGCATCGTCGTCGTCTTGCCGCAGCCCGAGGGCCCGACCAACACGACGACCTCGCCGGCCGGAATCGTCATGGACACGTTGTCCACGGCCGCGAGCTTCTGCCCCGGGTAGCTCTTGGTGACGTTCTCGAGCACGATTTCCGCGCCGGAGACGTTCGATGTACGGGTCGAGTCACTCACGAATACCCCTCGAGGTGGTCAGTTTGCCGATCAACACGTAGATCCCGTCGAGGATCAACGCCAGCAGGACGATCAGGACAGTGCCGGTGAGGGCCTGCGGTAGCGCAGTGGGGCTACCGACTCGAGCGAGACCGGAGAAGAGCAGATTGCCCAGGCCCGGTCCTTTGGCGTATGCGGCGATGGCGAGAATGCCCATGGCCATCTGAGTGCTGATGCGCATTCCGGTGAGAATGGACGGCCAGGCGAGTGGGATCTCGATGCGCCGAAGCACCAGGGTGCGGCTCATGCCGATTCCGCGGGCGGCGTCGGAGACGGCGGGATCGACGGCCGCCAGGCCCACCACGGTGTTGCGGATGATCGGCAGCAGGGAATAAAGGACCAACGCGGTCACCGTGGGTCGAACGCCCAATCCCATGATGGGGATGAGGACACCCAGCAGCGCGAACGAGGGGATGGTCAGGATGGTGCTCGCGAGAGCCGTCGCGATCGCCGATCCAGCGGGGCTGCGGTAGACGAGAACTCCTATCGCGACGCCGATGACCGTCGCTATGACGACGCACTGCACGACGGCCGAGACGTGCAGATAGGAGTCGATCGCCAACTGTCTTCGCCGTCCGACGATGAATTCCCACAGTGCATCCATGCAGTTGTCGTCCTCTGTATCGCCGTGAGCGGATAAATACCTTTACCCTCCGTGCCAACTATCAAACGCCGACCAGTCCGGATTTTTTGCCGATCGGCAAGAGAATTCGGCGGCGAAGAACGCGAAACGCCCGGCCGAAAAGATTCGGCCGGGCGTTGTCGATGAGAAATCAGACGATCACACGTCGTAGTACAGCGAGAACTCGTACGGGTGCGGACGCAGGTTCACCGGAGCGATTTCCTGCTCACGCTTGAGCGAGATCCAGGTCTCGATCAGGTCGGTCGTGAACACGCCACCCTCGGTGAGGTAGTCGTGATCGGCCTCGAGACGGTCGATGACCGCGTTCAGCGAGGTAGGTGCCTGAGGGATGTTCTTGGCTTCCTCGGGCGGCAACTCGTAGAGGTCCTTGTCGACCGGTGCCATCGGCTCGATCTTGTTCTTGATTCCGTCCAGACCGGCCATCATCTGAGCGGCGAAGTTCAGGTACGGGTTACCCGAGGAGTCCGGCGCACGGAACTCGAGGCGCTTGGCCTTCGGGTTGTTGCCGGTGATCGGGATACGAACCGCGGCGGAGCGGTTGCGCTGGCTGTAGACCAAGTTGATGGGGGCTTCGTAGCCCGGCACCAGACGGTGGTACGAGTTGATCGTCGGGTTGGTGAACGCCAACAGCGACGGTGCGTGGTGCAGGATGCCGCCGATGTAGTGGCGCGCGAGATCCGACAGTCCGGCGTATCCGGCCTCGTCGTGGAAGAGAGGCTTGCCGTCCTTCCACAGCGACTGGTGCACGTGCATACCCGAGCCGTTGTCGCCGAAGAGCGGCTTCGGCATGAACGTTGCCGACTTGCCGTTCTGCCATGCGGTGTTCTTGACGATGTACTTGAACAGCTGCAGGTCGTCTGCCGCACGAAGCAGCGTGTTGAACTTGTAGTTGATCTCCTGCTGGCCGCCGGTGCCCACCTCGTGGTGCGCACGCTCGAGCTCGAAGCCGGCGTTCTGCAGGTTGGTGGAGATCTGGTCGCGCAGGTCGACGTAGTGGTCGTACGGAGCGACGGGGAAGTAGCCACCCTTGAAACGCACCTTGTACCCGAGGTTCGGGCTGCCGTCGGCCTCGGTCTCGGCTCCGGTGTTCCACCAACCCGAGGACGAATCGACCTCGTAGAACGCACCGTTCGCCTGCGAATCGAAGCGCACGGAATCGAAGATGTAGAACTCTGCCTCGGCACCGAAGTACGCGGTGTCTGCGATGCCGGTGCTGGCCAGGTACTCCTCGGCCTTACGGGCAACGTTGCGCGGGTCGCGGCTGTAGGCCTCACGCGTGAACGGATCGTGAACGAAGAAGTCGATGTTCAGCGTCTTGGCATTGCGGAAGGGATCGACCTGAGCGGTGGCGTAGTCCGGAAGCAGAATCATGTCGGACTCGTGGATCGACTGGAAGCCGCGGACCGACGAACCGTCGAACGCGAGGCCGTCCTCGAGCGTGTCTGCCGTGAACGCCTTGGCGGCGATCGAGAAGTGCTGCTGTGCACCCGGCAAATCCGTGAACCGGATGTCGACGTATTCGATTCCTTCATCTGCGATGAACTTGATGACCTCTTGGGCCGTGGAAAACGCCACGCTTTTGCTCCTTTGTTGAGTCCGTCAACCTGACGGTATGGACTTGGTGTTGCCCGCCCGTCAAGCTCGTGTTTCGCCCGTGTTACGCGTCCTGGCTCACGACTGGCACGGACAACAGTACGTCCAGGTGTTTTCCCGTGTGCCCGACCGCGCCTATCCTGGAAATCATGGCACGAATGACAGGGTCCTGGTTGTCCGGACCGGCCTCCGCGAACCCACGTGAACCCCAGAACTTCCGCGGGGAGGAGCTGGGCCTACCGCAGCAGGGTGTCGGCGCGTTGGCAGGTACCGGACGCCGGGTTCTCGCGTTGGTGCTCGATTGGACGATGGCCACCGGCGTGGCATCGCTCGTTCTCGGTGGATACACCACGAGCGGACTGATCTCGACGATCGTGCTGGCCGTGTGGTTCGGCGTCGGACTGGTGAGCGTCTCGCTGTTCTCGTTCACCCCGGGGCAATTCATCGCCGGTATCCAGGTGGCACGCATCGACGCACCCGCGCGGGTCGGCTTTGTGCGCGCGCTCGTTCGGCAGCTCATCCTGCTGTTCGTGGTGCCGGCCGTCGTCACCGACATGGACGGCCGGGGAATGCATGATCGTGCAACGGGAACAGCCCTGCTGCGAACCCGCTGAGGGTCTGCGCACCAGGGCTGTTCGAGCGGTCGTGAGTTGTCAGCGGCGCTTCATGGTCCGCTGAACGCCCTTCATCTTGGCTCCGCCGGGAATGGGTCCCTTCGGCATGGCAGGTCCACCCTTGGTGCCCAGAGCCGAGAGTCGCGACTCGATGGTGTCCATGCGCTTGCCGTCGATGTTCTTCGGCAACTTCGACAGGTACTTCTGCAGACCCGAGAGCGGAATCTGGTTCTCTTCGTTTCCGACGATGATGTCGTAGATCGGAGTGTCGCCCACCAGGCGGGCGGTCTTCTTCTTCTCCTGAGCCAACAGTGACTTCACGCGATGCGGTGCACCCTCGGCAACGAGAATGACACCGGGCTTGCCGATGACACGATGCACGGCGTCGAGGTGGGTGGTTCCGGCGATCGCATTGGTCACCCGCCACGACCCCTGCAGGTTGTCCAGCGCCCATGCAGCCGCGCCTGCCTGCCCGTCTGCCTTCTTGTACACCGACTTCTGCACACGGCGACCGAAGATGATGAACGCAACCAGGACGCCCAGGAGCAGTCCGATGGGGAGCAGGAACCACTGGAAACCGAAGGCCAGGCCGATGAGGAACCCGAGGAGTCCGAGCCCGACCACCGACCCGATCATCAGCGGAAGGAGTGCCTTGTCGTCCTTTCGCTGCATCTGAAACGCCTGCCAGAGCTGCTTGCGCCGTTCCCTCGATGCCTGCTTGCGCGCCGCTTTCGCAGCCGCCTTTGCTTCCTTGCTGGGCTTTGCTGCTTTGCCAGCCTTACTGCCGTTCGCCATACCTCACAGGATACGTGCTGTGCCGACGCTCACGTGCACCGCGCCGGGTTGGCAGAAAGGATCAGCGAGCCGCCAGACGCGCCATCAGCGAACTGGCCTCCTGAGAGGCTTCGCCACCGTCGGTCAGGTGACTCATGCTCTCGGGAAGTTCACGGCCGTGATGAGCCATGGCCTGCGCGTAGAGGCGTCCGGCGCGGTAGGAGGAGCGGACCAAGGGCCCGGCCAGCACACCCGCGAAACCGATTTCGGTTGCGTAATCGGAGTGCTCGACGAACTCCTCCGGCTTGACCCAACGCTCGACCGGATGGTGGCGCGGCGACGGGCGCAGGTACTGGGTGATGGTCAGGATGTCGCAACCGGCCTCGTGCAGGTCGCGAATGGCTTCCTGCACCTCTTCGGGCGTCTCACCCATGCCGAGGATCAGGTTGGACTTGGTGACAAGACCATCGTCGCGGGCCGCGGTGATGACGTCCATCGACCGCTGGTATCGGAACGCGGGACGGATGCGCTTGAAGATGCGCGGCACCGTCTCGACGTTGTGGGCCAGCACCTCGGGACGCGACGAGAACACCTCGGCCAACTGATCGGGCTTGGCGTTGAAATCCGGGATCAGAAGTTCGACGCCGGTGTTCGGATTGAGCTTCTTGATGTGTCGAACCGTTTCGGCGTACAGCCACGCGCCGCCGTCCTCGAGATCGTCCCGAGCCACGCCGGTGATCGTGGAGTAACGCAGACCCATGGCCTGCACGCTCTCGGCGACCCGGCGGGGCTCGTCACGATCGAGATCCTCCGGCTTGCCGGTGTCGATCTGACAGAAATCGCACCGGCGGGTGCATTGCTCACCGCCGATGAGGAAGGTCGCTTCGCGATCCTCCCAGCACTCGTAGATATTGGGGCAGCCGGCTTCCTCGCACACCGTGTGCAGACCTTCACGCTTCACAAGACCTTTGAGCTCGGTGTACTCCGGGCCCATCTTGGCTTTGGTCTTGATCCAATTGGGTTTGCGTTCGATGGGGGTCTCCGCGTTTCGGATCTCGAGGCGGAGCAGCTTGCGTCCTTCTGGGGCCACAGTCACAGAATTGATGCTACGCGCCGAAGCGAACCGTGGTGAACTGCGGGTTGACAGACGCGCCGTTCGGCGACGGATGCTCGATCTCGTGATCCTGTACGGACAACGATCCGTCCAGCGCAGCAAGAACGGCCTCGGTGACCGCAGCGATGACCTCGCCTGTGCCGACCTCTCGCCCGAGTTCCAGCGACAGCGACGTCACACCGGCATCGGCGATGCCACACGGCACGATCGCGTCGAAACCGGTCATGGCCGCGTTGCAGTTCAGTGAGAAGCCGTGCAGGGTGACCCCGCGTTGCACGCGGACCCCGATCGCAGCGATCTTGCGTTCGGGCAGCCACGTTCCGTCGCGGGTCTCGGCGGCGAGCCATACCCCGGATCTACCGTCCACGCGTCCGCAGGAAATACCGTAGGCAGACACCACGGAGATGAGCGCCTCTTCGATGCGACGTACGTATCTGACGACGTCGATGGGCTGCGCCAATTTGACGATGGGATAGCCCACCAATTGACCGGGGCCGTGCCAGGTGATCTTGCCGCCACGGTCCACCTCGACGACGGGCGTACCGTCTCGCGGCATGTCCTCCTCGGACGTGCGTCGACCCGCGGTGTAGACCGACGGATGTTCGAGCAGCAACAGGGTGTCGGACCCGATGTCGTCCGCCCGGGCACCGGCCAGTTCGCGCTGCAGTGCCCAGGCCTCGGTGTACTCGACGGTGCCCAACTCGCGCACCACGACCGGCTCGGTGCTCGCGCGCGCCGATACCGGAACCTGGACCGTGGGAGAGTTCGCGTCACTCATGAATCGAAACGGTACGCCGAGTCACTTACCGACAGCTACCCGCAGTGCCTCCCCGATCGTGTTGTGCTCGAAGGCGTACCCGGCGTCCTCCAATGCCTTCGGGATCGCCCTCGGCCCGGTCAGGATCGCCTCCTCGGCGAACTCTCCGATCACGGCCTTCAACGCGAAGCCGGGCACAACCCATGGGGCCGGTCGATGTACCGCTCGCGACATCGCACTGTTGAACTGGGCGTTGGTCACCGGAGTGGGGCCGACCATGTTGACCGGTCCCCGGAGTGCGTCGTTTTCGATGCCGTGCACGATGGCCCCGATCTCGTCCTCCAACGAAATCCACGGGAAATACTGACGGCCGCTGCCCAACCGCCCGCCGAGGGCGAACAGGTACAGCGGTCGAAGCTTGCCCAGCATGCCGCCGCGCTGCGACAGCACCACACCGCTGCGCAGAAGGATGGTTCGGACACCGGCCTCCGACGCCTTCGACGTTGCGTTCTCCCAGTCGCGACAGACCTCGGACAGAAATCCCTCACCGACCGGTGCGCTCTCGTCGACCACCCGGTCGCCGGTGTCGCCGTAGAAGTTGACGCCGCTGGCATTGATCAAGGTGGGGACCCCGGCGTCGGCCGCAGCCGCAGCGAGTACCTCGGTCGGGGCGATGCGACTGTCTCGTACCAACTGCTTGTATGCACCGGACCATCTCTTGTCGCCGATACCGACGCCGCAGAGGTTGACGATGGCGTCGGCACCGTCGAGCGTGGCCGCGTCGATGCTCCCGCGCGACGGATCCCACTGGGACTCGTCCGGTCCGGCAGGCGTGCGTCGAACGAGCCGGGTGACGTCGTGGCTACGACCCCGCAGTGCTGCGACGAGAGCGGTGCCGATCAATCCTGATGAACCTGCAATGACTACGCGCATGTGAACGAAAGCCTCCTTGACGCAAACGGGGCATCATTCGCGAACGAATGATGCCCCGGATGCACGGTTCGTGCCCCTCTTTTCGAGACTCCGATGCGAATGTTTCGCGCTCTCACCAGAATACGTGAGCGGCGCGATTCGCCGGTTGCCTACAGGCCGAGATCGGCCTCGAACGACGCAACTTCGAGACGCTGCTTGATCGTCGTGAGGAAGCGACCCGCATCGGCCCCGTCCACCAGACGGTGGTCGTACGTCAACGGCAGGTAGCACATCGAGCGAACACCGATCGACTCGTTGCCCGAGTCGTCCTTGACGACGACCGGACGCTTGACGATCGCTCCGGTGCCCAGCATGGCCGCCTGTGGCGGAACCAGGATCGGGGTGTCGAACAAAGCGCCCTGGCTGCCGATGTTGGTGATGGTGAACGTTCCACCGGACAGCTCGTCGGGCTTGAGTCCACCCGAGCGTGCACGAGTGGCGATGTCGTTGATCGCCCGAGCCAGTCCGGCGAGCGACAGGTCGCCCGCATTGTGGATGACGGGGGAGAGCAGACCCTGCTCGGTGTCCACGGCGATACCGAGGTGGACGTCGGCGTGGTAGGTGATCTCCTTGGCGTCCTCGTTGATGCTCGCGTTGACGTTGGGGTGTGCCTTGAGAGCCTCGACGACGGCCTTGGCGAAGAACGGCAGGTAAGTCAGGTTGACGCCCTCGTTCTCGGCGAACTTCGCCTTCGCCTTGGTACGCAGACCGGCGATCTTCGTCACGTCGACCTCGAAGGTCTGCGTCAGCTGTGCGGAAGTCTGCAGGGACTCACGCGTCTTCTTCGCGGTGATCTGACGAATCCGGTTGATCTTCTGCGTGGTTCCGCGAAGATGCGCGAGCTCGGGGCGAACACCAGCGGTCGCCGGGGCAGCGGGCTTCGATTCGGCGGCGGGCGCAGCAGCGGCGGCCGGAGCTGCCGGAGCCTTCTTGGCCTCGGCTGCGGCGAGCACGTCCTGCTTGCGGATGCGGCCACCGACACCGGTGCCCTTCACGGTCGACAGATCGACGTCGTTGTCCGACGCCAGCTTGCGCACCAGGGGAGTGACGTACGGGCTGGAATCACCCGACGGTGCCGACTCCTTGGCGGGAGCAGCCTTGGGCGCTTCCTGCTTGGGCTCCGGCTTCGGCTCGGCCTTCGGGGCTTCCTGCTTGGGAGCCTCCTTCTTCGGCTCTTCCTTCTTCGGCTCCTCGGCCTTCGGGGCCTCGGGCTCCGGGGTGGCCTCGGGCTCGGGGGCCTTCTCGGCGGGCGATCCCGAACCGATGACGGCGAGCTGGCCACCGACGGCGACCGTGTCGTCCTCCTCTGCGGAGATCTCGAGCAGAGTTCCGGCGACCGGAGACGGGATCTCGGTGTCGACCTTGTCGGTGGAGACCTCGAGCAGCGGCTCGTCGACAGCAACCTCGTCACCGACGGCCTTGAGCCATCGAGTCACGGTGCCTTCGGTGACGGACTCGCCCAGCTCGGGCATCGTGACCGGCGTGCCGGATCCGGACGAGTCGGACGATGCACTCGCTGCGGGTGCCTCCTCCTCGGCCTGCGGCTCGGGTTCGGCAGCGGGAGTGGGCTCCTCGGCAGCTTCCTCGGGCGCAGATTCCTCGGCGGGCGCGGAGTCCTCGGCCGGTGCGTCGGACGAGGGGGCCTCGCCTGCGTCACCGATCTGGGCGAGCTCGCCACCGATCTCGACGGTGTCGTCTTCCTGAGCGACGATCTTGGTCAGAACACCGGCTGCAGGCGACGGGATCTCGGTATCGACCTTGTCCGTGGAGACTTCGAGCAATGGCTCGTCGACTTCGACGGTGTCGCCTTCTTGTTTGAGCCACCTCGTGACAGTTCCCTCGGTGACGCTCTCACCAAGAGCTGGCATCTGGACGGAGAAGGCCATGTCTGTTGACTCCTCGACAGTTGTGTGCGGGTGATGTAGTTCGACGACTCGTGGTCGCAGACCATTGTGCTGGCGGAACAGGGTTCATGGACGAGAGTTGCGTGATTCGGTTCGACGGGGGCGCCGGTGCACACGGCACCGATCGAGCGTGCTCGGCTCGACACAGCGCCCACGTAGACACTCCCTCTCGGCAATTCACTTACTCACTTCACGAGCCTTGGTTCACTATCAAGAGAGCTGAACCCTCTAATGTCATCCTTCCATTGTTATCGCCTCGCCGTTCCCCTAGGGCGTGCAACACGCCTGGCAAACTGGCGGGTAACAAAATTCCGGTACCAGAACCGGTGACCCATCGGCCGTACGAAAAGGATGTTCTCGTGGGATTGTTCGATCGACTCAAGCGAAGCGGTGGGGGCGCGAAACGGGCTCCGGAAGGGTCGGTTGCCCAGTACCTGGCCGATTGGACCGACGCGCGAATCGGTGTCGAGGCCTACGTCGAGCCGAAGACGACCGTGACCCCGCTGACCGTCGTACTGGTCGCGAACGACGGCGAATGGACCCGTCGGCCGCTCGATGAAAAATATGTACGAAAGATCGGATCCGACCTGAAGATCCCGGTGTACGACGTGCGCAAGACCGGCTACCCCCAGCGCATGCGCGATCACGACGCCCGCCAGAAGGTCATCAGGAAGCGCGAACAGCAGCAACGCGATCTCTGACCTGGCCCGTGCGTGCGGACGCCGAATCCGCACGCACGGACTCTCGTGATCAGCCGTTCTCGACGATGTCCTCCAGGACCGCGAACATCGTCCGTACGGGAACGCCGGTGCCGCCCTTGCCGGTGTACCCGAAGGGGCCACCGGTGTTGTACGCCGGGCCCGCGACGTCGATGTGAGCCCATTCGACGCCGTCGGCGACGAATTCTTTCAAGAACAAAGCGGCAGCGAGCATTCCACCGGCCCGGCCGTTGGTGACGTTCGCCAGATCGGCCACCTTGGAATCGAGTTCGCGTCGAATCTCCTTCGGCAACGGCATCGCCCACGCGTTTTCGCCGATGGCTTGGGAGATCTCCGCGACGCGGTCGCGGAAGTCCTCGGTGCCCATGACTCCCGGCGTTCGATTGCCGAGCGCGACCACCTGAGCTCCGGTCAGTGTCGCGGTGTCGATGAGGTAATCCGGATCGTCCTCGCAGGCCCGCACGATCGCGTCGGCGAGTACCAGGCGGCCTTCGGCGTCGGTGTTGATGACCTCGACGGTGATGCCGCCGTACTGGGTCAGTACATCGCCCGGACGCTGCGCAGTGCCCGACGGCATGTTCTCGGCCATCGGCACCGTCGCGATGACGTCCAGTGGCAGATCGACCTTCGCGGCCAGGATCACCGTCGCGATGACCGCAGCGGCACCGCCCATGTCCGAGGTCATGTTCTCCATGCCCGCAGCGGGTTTGATGGAGATTCCGCCGGTGTCGAACGTGATTCCCTTGCCCACCAGGGCGACCTTCTTCGCGCCTCGCTTCCCACCCGAGTGCGTCAGGCGAACAAGCCGCGGCAGGCGCGAAGAACCCTTGCCGACGCCGTGAATGCCGCCGTAGCCGTCCTTCTCCAGTGCCTTGTCGTCCATGATCTCGACCTTCAGGCCCGCTGCCGTGCCGAGGGCATTGGCCTGCGCGGCGAACTCCTCGGGGTAGAGGTGGCTCGGCGGGGTGTTGACGAAATCGCGTGCTACGGCGACGGATTCGGCGATGGCGAGCGATCGTGCCAGCTCGTTCTTGGCGTCCTTGGAGCGGGTGTCGGGAACGAGCAACACGACGCGCGCGAGTGGGAGCGCGTCGGACTTCGGTGCCGAGACTGCCGATTTGAACTCGGTGAACTGATACGCGCCGAGAAAGAACCCTTCTGCGGCGGCACCGAGATCGAGCGCCGACAACGTGGTCGCCGCAGTGTCGACCCCCTTGAGCGAGCGTGCCGCGGTACCGGCCGACTGCCGAATCCGCTCGCTGTCGATGTCGGCGGCGCTGCCGAGGCCGACCGCCAGCACGCTGTCCACCGACAGGCCGGACGGTGCCGGAATGCGCACCAGCTCGTCGGCCTTTCCGGTGGCACCGACGGATTCGAAGGCGTCGAGTAGCGCAGCGGCGACGGCGTCGTCGGAAATGTCGTCGGTGATGGCGAGTTCGAGGCCGTCGTCACTGGTGCTCAGCGCGACTACGAGAACGTCGACTTTCTTGCCGAGCTTGCCCGCGAGGACCAGGTCGGGTCCGAGAGTGCGGGAAGGCGTCGAGGGTGAAGGCACGTGGCTGCTCCTGTAGGGGTTGACGTGTACGTACCTCGATCCTAGTGACGACGCGTCGAGGGACGCAGTCGGTCTGCCGGGCCCGCTACGGCCGCGATGTGAGCTAGCGTGACCGCCATGACCGACACCGAGCTGATCGAGGGACCACTTCACGCCGTGCACACCGAATTGGGCGCGACGTTCGCACCTTTCGGCGGCTGGACGATGCCGGTGTCGTACGCCGGAGTCGTCGTCGAGCACACGGCGGTGCGAGAAGCCGTCGGCCTGTTCGATGTGGGGCATCTCGGCAAGGCGTCGGTGACCGGGCCCGGAGCCGCCGCGTTCGTGAACTCCGTGCTCACCAACGATCTGAACCGAATCGAACCGGGCAAGGCGCAGTACACGTTGTGCTGCACCGAATCCGGCGGTGTCGTCGACGACCTGATCGCGTACTACGTCTCGGACGAGAACGTCTTTCTGGTGCCGAACGCAGCCAACACTGCGGCCGTCGTCGCGGCGATGGCCGAGCAGGCACCCGAAGGCGTGTCGGTGGTGAACCAGCACCGAGACTTCGGAGTGCTGGCCGTGCAGGGACCGAAATCGAGCGAGGTCCTGCAGGAGCTGGGCCTGCCGACCGACATGGACTACATGGCGTTCGAGGACGCCACCTGGAATTCGGTGGCGGTGCGGGTCTGCCGGACCGGATACACCGGCGAACACGGCTATGAGCTCGTTCCCCCCGCCAGAGATGTGGAACCTCTCTTTCGGGCACTCGTTGCTGCAGTGCGATCGCGCGGAGGGCAGGTGTGCGGGCTCGGCGCACGCGATACGTTGCGCACCGAGATGGGGTACCCGCTGCACGGACACGAACTGGCACTGGACATCTCGCCGCTCGAGGCGCGCTGCGGCTGGGCGATCGGGTGGAAGAAGGATGCGTTCTGGGGCAAGGAAGCACTGTCCGCCGAGAAGGCGAGCGGGCCGGCGCGCGTACTGCGCGGACTGAAGGCCCTCGACCGCGGTGTTCTGCGCCCCGGTCTCACCGTGCGTGTGTCGGGGCAGGACATCGGGACGACGACCTCCGGAACGTTCTCGCCGTCGCTGAAGATCGGAATCGCCCTCGTACTGCTCGACGCGCAAGCAGCTCCGGAGGTGGGCACGGAGGTCGAGGTCGACGTTCGTGGGCGAGCGTTGCGCTGCGAAGTGGTCGCGCCGCCGTTCGTCGCAGCGAAGACCAGGTGACCGCGCGAGAGCGCAGCGACCTTGACGATAGTATCTCCGGCATGACAGGTGTTTCCGAGTTCGCGTACGTGCAGCATCCTTCTCCCGCCACTCCGGTGGAGCGCGACGCGGTGCTCGCTGCACCCGGTTTCGGAAAGCACTTCACCGACCACATGGTGTACATCGACTACACCCGTGACGGCGGATGGCACGATGCGACGATCGCGCCCTACGGACCGATCGAGCTCGACCCGGCCGCGATGGTGCTGCACTACGGCCAGGCCATCTTCGAGGGACTCAAGATCTACCGTCAGCCGAACGGCGACCTCTCGACCTTCCGGGTGCACTCCAACGCCGAGCGCTTCCGCTCGTCCGCCCGCCGCCTGGCGATGCCGGAGTTGCCGGACGAGCTGTTCATCGGATCGATCGAGAAGCTTCTCGAATTCGACCACGAGTGGGTCCCCGCAGCAGGCGGCGAAGACGCGCTGTACGTCCGGCCGTACATGTTCTCCACCGAGGCCGGGCTGGGCGTGCGCCCCGCCGACTCGTACCGCTACATGTTGATCGCCTCGCCCGCGGGCGCGTACTTCCCTCGAGGCGTCAAGCCGGTGAGCGTCTGGCTGTCCACCGAATACGTCCGGGCGGCGCCGGGCGGGACCGGTGCGGCGAAATTCGCCGGCAACTACGCCGCATCGCTTCTGGCGCAAGCACAGGCCAGCGACGAGGGATGCGATCAGGTGGTCTGGCTCGACGCCACCGAGCGCCGCTACGTCGAGGAAATGGGCGGTATGAACCTGTTCTTCGTCTTCGGCTCGGGCTCCGATGCACGCCTGGTGACCCCGTCGCTGTCCGGATCGCTTCTGCCCGGCATCACCCGCGACTCGCTGCTGGCCCTGGCGACCGACGCAGGCATCCCCGTCGAAGAGCGGCGGATCTCCACCGAGGAGTGGCGCAAGGGTGCCGACTCCGGCGAGATCACCGAGGTGTTCGCCTGCGGCACAGCAGCCGTCATCACACCGGTGGGCAGCGTCAAGTCCACCGAGGGCACGTTCGAGATCGCAGGCGGTGAGCCCGGCGAGATCACTCTCGCACTACGTGACACGCTCACCGGCATTCAGCGCGGAACGTTCGCCGATACTCACGGCTGGATGACCACGCTCCGCTAGCTCCCCAGGAGCAGGCCGACCGCGGCCAGTGCGGTGGTCGTCTCGATTCCGGCTCCGAGCACGTCGCCGGAGAGCCCGCCGAAGCGTCGGACGCAGTGACTAGTGAGAATCACCGCGACGGCGAGTGCGGCGATCACCACCAGCGCTCCCTGCCACGGTCGGTCGGGCAAAATGTACGTGAACATGGCCGTTGCCACGCCTGTCCACAACGCCACGACCGCGGTCGACTGAGTGCCTGCCACCAGCGCGCCGAAGCCGCTCGGTGCCGCCGCGTCGATCCCTCGGCGGCACGCGACCACTGCCGACACTCTTGCGATCACCGAGACGCACACGATGGCCCACCACATGTGCAACTGCGCGAGCTGGCCCAGGCTTGCGGCCTGTATCCCCAACACCAGAACGAGTGCTGCCACACCGAACGGGCCTGCACTGCCGGACTTCATGACTTCTCGCGCGCGCTCGGGCGGTCCGTAACAGCCGAGCCCGTCTGCGGTGTCGGCCAAGCCGTCGAGGTGCATACCCCGGGTGAGCAGTGCCGTGGCACCGACGGCGATCAGTCCGCCGAGCAGTGGTGACAGTCCGGCCGCGATCGACACCCACAGCAGCGCGGCGGAGATGCCGCCGAGGGCGAGGCCGACGAGCGGCGCGAACGCGATCGCGCGGCCGGCGGAGTGTCTGTCGACGTTCTCCGGGCCGCGCACGGGCAGTACCGTCAGCCAGGAGAACGCGAGCAATACTCCATCGGCGCGCCTGCTCACGGTCAGGGATTTTCGGTACTGCTGTGGCCTTCGCTGTCGCCGGTGCTGACCCCGGCGTCGGCGAAGGTCGCCATCGAATTCAGGGTGCCGACACCCGCACGAACCAGAGGCAACGCCGCCAGCGCACCCGAGCCCTCGCCGAGACGCATCTCGAGCTCCACGAGCGGTTCGAGACGCAAGTGCCGCAACGCAAGTGAATGGGCAGGCTCGGCCGAACGATGTCCGGCCACCCACCAGTTGCGCGCTCCGGCCGCTGCATCCTCGGCCACCAGAGCGGCCGCGGTCACCACGAGGCCGTCCAGAATCACCGGGGTTCGCCGGTGTGCGGCCTGGGCGAGAAACCCGGCGAGAGCCGCGATGTCGGCACCGCCCGCGACCCGGAGCAGGTCGGTGGGGTTCTTCGCGACCGGACGAGCCCTACGCATCGCATCCCGGATCGCCGCGGTCTTCCTGATCCACCCCGCATCGTCGATTCCGGTGCCGCGGCCGACAGCGGCAACCGGTTCTGTATCGGTCAGGGTGGCGATCAATACCGTTGCAGGAGTGGTGTTTCCGATGCCCATGTCGCCTGCGATGAGAAGATCCGCGCCGGCGTCGACTTCCTCGTCGGCGATGGCGGCTCCGGCAGCGACGGCGGCCCGAACCTCGTCCTCGGTCAGTGCGTCCTCGCGGTCGATGGATCCGCTGGACCGTCGAATCTTGAACGCGGACACGGAAGAATCGGTATCGGCGTCGACTGCGATGTCGACGACCCGAACCGCCGCACCGGCGATATCGGCGAGCACGTTGACCGCGGCACCGCCGGCGCGGATGTTCGCGACCATCTGGGCCGTGACCTCGGGAGGGTAGGCGGAGACCCCGTGCGCAGCGACGCCGTGATCGCCGGCGAAGACGACGACACGCACTCGTTCGAGGGACCGCGGCGGGCAGGCGTCCTGGCAGGCCGCGATCCACTCACCGAGCGTCTCGAGGCGACCGAGGCTGCCGGCGGGCTTGGTCAATTCCCGTTGCCGGTCCGCCGCAGCCGATCTGGCCGAGTCCGACGGAGCCGTCACCGGACGAAACGGCGTCGCCGAATCCTCTTCCGAAAGAATTGTCACACTGTGCCTTTCGCGGTTGTGAAGTCCGCCGGAGGTTCCTTGAGGGTCAGCGCGAGTCCCGCAACGACCAGCAGAACCCTGTCACACACTGTCGCGAGCCGAGAATTGAGCGAGCCCAGCTCGTCTCGGAAGAGGCGACCGGAACGGGATTCGGGCACCACGGACAGGCCGACCTCGGGGCTGACGAGCACGAGAGGCGACGTGCATCGCGTGACTGCCCCGACCAGGTCGTCGACTGCCGGTGCGACGGTGCCGCGGGGGAGCTCCCAGGCCTGCGCGTCGTCGAGCATTCCCGTCAGCCACGTTCCGAGGTCGTCGACGACGGTGGTGCCGTCCCACGGCTGCGAGATGACACCGGCCAGTGACGTGACGGTTTCGACGGTGGACCAGTGATTGGGTCTCGACGCGCGATGAAGGTCGATACGGCGTTGCCAGTCCTCGTCGGTGGTGTCCCGCCTACCGGTGGCGAGATAGCGAACCGGCTCGAGAACGGCAAGCGATTCGGCGTGCCCGGACTTGCCGGATCTGGCCCCACCGAGCACGAGAGTTCGAGTCGGTACGCCCACCGACGTCAGACGGCCTCGCCGGCGCTGACTCGCGGCTTGGGGGCGCGCATCTTGCGGATCTGGGACGCGCGGACGAATGCGTACCACCCGATCTTGAAACCACCGTCGGTGGTCTCGGGGAACCGCACCCGGATCTTGTTGTTGATCATCTTGCCGAGGTAGATGCCCTCACCGACCATGAAGAGCATCATCACGAACATGCCGAGAGTGACGTACTGCTGCACCTGAGGCTGCAGGAACAACGCGAAGATCAAGATCAACGCGAGCGGCATGAACAGTCCGACGAGGTTGCGCCGCGCGTCGACGATGTCTCGCACGTATGCGCGGACCGGACCCTTGTCGCGGGGGAGCAGGTACTTGTCGTCGCCCGCGAGCATGCGTGCGCGACGCTCGGCTGCGGCGGCGCGTCGCTCGTTGGAGGCGGCCTTGCGGTCTTCCTTGCTGCCCTTGTTCGCCTTGCGGCGCTCGCGTGCCTCTTTGCTCGTCAGCGGAGCAGGAGCGACCGGTCCACGACGCCGCGCCTCGGCGTCACGACGCTTGGGGGTCGGTCGGCCCTTACCGAGAGACACCGAAGAGGTCGCGTCGCTCCCGGCCGTCGTCGACTCGGATTCGTTCGAGTCGTTTCCGTCCGAATTGTCAGAGTTTCCACGGCGTAGCAGCTTCACGCACTCAGAGTATGGGATGGCTCGTCGGATTCGAACACCGGCCAGGTCAGCGACGAAACAGCGGATGCCGTTCCGTCGCTGCAGCCCTAGACTTCCGACGATGCGAGTGATGATTGCGCCGGATTCGTTCGGAGACACCCTGACTGCCGCGGCCGCGGCCGACGCCATCGCCAGGGGATGGGCGTCGGTTCGGGAGACCGACGAGCTCGAACTCGCCCCTCAATCCGACGGTGGCCCCGGCTTCGTCGAAGTACTGGCTTCGCGCATCGGCACCGTGCAGTTCGCGGATGTGGACGGGCCGCTCGGCAACCCGGTCCGAGCCGAATGGCTGCTCGACGGCACGGCGGCATACATCGAATCGGCTCAGGCCTGCGGACTGCATCTGCTCGACGGGCCGCCCACCCCACTGTCCGCATCGAAGGCGAGCAGCTACGGCGTCGGCCAGTTGCTCGGCGCGGCACTGGACAGCGGAGCCGAAACGATATTCGTCGGACTCGGCGGAAGTAGCTGCAGCGACGGTGGCCGCGCGATGATTCGTGCGCTGGGCGGACTCGGATCGGCAGTCGCCCGGTTGTCCGACATCGACCTCGTCGCCGCGTCGGACGTGGAGAATCCGCTGCTGGGCGACGCCGGTGCAGCCCGAGTCTTCGGTCCACAGAAGGGTGCCGACGCAGAGACCGTTGCTCGGCTCGAGGAGCTGAACGCCGACTGGGCGGCGGTCCTGTCCGCCGCGGGTCACGACGTGGCGGGCCGGCCGGGTGCCGGGGCCGCCGGTGGTCTCGGGGCGGCGTTGTTCGCACTGGGCGGCAGGCAGCAGCCCGGGGCGGCTGTCGTGGCCGAGCGGACCGGCCAGCAAGAACTGTTGGACTCCGTCGACCTGGTGCTCACCGGTGAGGGCAAATTCGACTCGCAATCGCTGCGGGGCAAGCTGGTGACGAGAATGGCTGCCGCGGGCGGCGCGACCGGTATCGACACGATCGTGCTCGCGGGACAGGTCACATTGTCCGAGGACGAACTGGAATCGGCGGGTATCTCCGCTGCGCACTCGATCAGTGAGTTCGCAGGATCGGTGGAGCTGGCGATGTCCGACGCGGCGAACCAGCTCGAACAGCTGGCCGCGCGCGTAGCGGCCGACGTGGACGACACTGCCGTACAACCGAGGCGGCGAGCGTGAGGAATAGAGCCACCGGGAGTACGGTTGAGTAGTTCACGGGTTTGTACGACTGATAGGGAGAGCCCATGACCGTCTCGAACGAGGCCACAACGACCGAAACCACAGCGCACAAGGTCACCATGACGGAGACCGCGTCGACCAAGGCCAAGGCGTTGCTGGACCAAGAAGGCCGCGACGACCTCGCGCTGCGCATCGCGGTGCAGCCAGGTGGTTGCGCAGGACTGCGCTACCAGCTCTTCTTCGACGACCGAAGCCTCGACGGCGACCTCGCGGTCGACTTCAACGGCGTCACGCTCGCAGTGGACCGGATGAGCGCCCCGTACGTGGAGGGTGCATCCATCGACTTCGTGGACACGATCGAGAAGCAGGGCTTCACGATCGACAACCCGAACGCCACGGGATCGTGCGCGTGCGGCGACTCGTTCAACTGAGCTGACTCGTACTCGACTGTGACCGGTACACGCGTGCGTGTATCGGTCACAGTCGTGTCTGCCCAGCAGCTCTCCAGCACTCAAGAACCGAAAGGCCCTCCTTCGTGACTCTCGCGGTATCCGGCTCGATAGCGACCGACCATCTGATGCGATTCTCCGGACGGTTCGCCGAGCAGATAGTCGCCGACCAGCTCTCGAACATCTCGCTGAGCTTCCTGGTCGACGATCTGGTGATTCGCAAGGGAGGCGTCGGCGGAAACATCGCGTACGCACTCGGAGTTCTCGGCGGTGCGCCTCTTCTCGTCGGGGCCGTGGGACCGGACTTCGCCGAATACCGGACCTGGCTGGAGGAGCACGGCGTCGACTGCAGTGGTGTGAGCGTGTCCGCTACCGCGCACACCGCCCGCTTCGTCTGCACCACGGACGAGGACATGGCGCAGATCGCGTCCTTCTACCCCGGAGCGATGAGCGAGGCCCGTGATATTTCCATCGAGACGCTCGCGGCGCAGCACGAGATGGACCTGGTTCTGATCGGCGCGAACGACCCCGACGCCATGACAGCGCATACGGCCCAGTGCCGCGCTGCGGGTATCCCGTTCGCGGCCGACCCGTCGCAGCAGCTCGCCCGGCTCGACGCAGCGCAGGCGACCGACTTGATCGACGGTGCCGCGTACCTGTTCACCAACGAGTACGAATGGGCACTGCTGAAGCAGAAGACTGGCATGTCCGACGCGGACATCGCTGCGAAGGTGGAGCTACGTGTCACCACCCTGGGTAAGCGCGGCGTCGACATCGTGGCCAAGGGCGGCGAACACACCCACATCGGCGTCGTGCCCGAGACGAGCAAGGTCGACCCGACCGGCGTCGGCGATGGCTTCCGGGCAGGTTTTCTCACGGCACACATGGCCGGAGCCAGTATCGAACGCGCAGCGCAACTCGGTTCGCTCGTGGCCGTGCTGGTGCTGGAGACCACCGGCACTCAGGAGTGGGAGCTCAATCGCGACGACGCGATCAAACGTCTGACCGCGGCGTACGGTGCCGACGCGGGCGAGGAGATCGGGGCATTGCTCCCCGTCTGATGCCGATCTCGCCGCCCCGAGCCATCGGGGCGGCGAGGTGACCTCGATCAGATGTTGACCGGGTACTCCGGTTCGGCGATCTGCGGCACGATGCGTTTCTCCACGAAGATTCCGTGCCACACCATGAAGATCAGCAGGGTCCACAGTCGACGGCTGTGATCGGACCGGCCGGCGCGGTGGTCGTCGAGCATTGCGACGACGGCTGCCTTGTTCAGCAGGTGATCGGTCTGCGAATCGGCGATCTGCTGGTGCGCCCAGTCGGAGAGTTCCGTGCCGCGGAGCCAATGGCGCAGTGGCACCGGGAATCCCAGCTTGGCGCGGTGCAGGACATGACCGGGAACGATTCCCTCCAGTGCCTGACGCAGAGCGTACTTGGTGGTGCTCTTGGTGATCTTCTGCTCGAGTGGGAGCTTCTCGGCAACCTTGTAGACCTCGGAGTCCAGGAACGGGACTCGCAACTCGAGTGAGTTCGCCATGGTGATCTTGTCGGCCTTGACCAGAATGTCGCCACGCAACCAGGTGAACAGATCCAGATGCTGCATGCGAGCCACCGGATCCCATCCCTGCGACTGCGCGTAGATCGGGGCGGTGACGTCCTGATGGGTCCATTCGGACCGGAACTCGCGCAACACCGAGCGCAACTGCGCGTCGTTGAAACTGCGAGCGTTACCGTAGTACCGCTCTTCGAGGGTCATCGATCCGCGGTTGAGCAGGCTCTTGCCGCGCGTGCCCTCGGGGATTCGCTCGCTCAACGAGCCGGCCGCTCGTCGAAGGAAGGCGGGCAGCGACTCGAACGGCTTCAACGACAGCGGTTCGCGGTAGATGGTGTATCCGCCGAACAATTCGTCCGCACCTTCACCGGACAGCACGACCTTCACGTGCTTGCGTGCTTCCTTGGCGACGAAGTACAGCGGCACCAAGGCGGGGTCGGCCACAGGATCGTCCAGATACCAGACGATCTCGGGAATGGATGCCGCGAATTCTTCGGGCCCCACGACCTTCACGATGTGCTTCGCTCCGATGGCGGCCGCGGACTCCGCCGCCACGTCGACCTCGGAGTAGCCCTCGCGCTCGAATCCGGTGGTGAACGTGATCAGGTCGGGATTGTGGCGAATCGCCAGAGCTGCGATGGCCGTCGAATCGATGCCGCCGGAGAGGAACGAGCCGACGGTGACGTCGGCGCGCATGTGTTTGGCCACCGAATCTTCGAGTGCCTCGGCGATTTCCTGGTACCGCGCCTTCTCGGTGCCCGGCGCGAACGGCTGCACCGGGAACTTCGGTGTGAAGTAGCGGGTGATCTTCGGCGTCGTACCGGGGGACAGGGTGGCGTAGCAACCGGACTCGAGCCGCCGAACGCCTGCGTGCAGGGTCTCGGGCTCGGGGACGTACTGCAGAACGGTGTAGTGCTCGATGGCGCGCGGGTCGAGACCGGTGTCGACACCGAGCAACTCCATCAGCTCGAGCACGCTCTTCTTCTCACTACCGAACGCGGTGCCACCCGGACCGGTGGCCAGGAACAGCGGCTTGATGCCGAAGGGATCGCGAGCGACGAACATCTCACGGGTCTCGGTGTCCCAGACGGCGAATGCGAACATGCCCCGAAGCCGCTCCACAGCGGCAGCACCCCAGTAGTGAAACGCTGCGACGATGGACTCGCTGTCACCCTCGGTGCTGAACTCGGCACCGTGGTCGCGTGCCAGTTCTGCGCGCAGTTCCAGATAGTTGTAGATCTCGCCGTTGAAGACGAGCGCATACCGGTTCGGCGACTCCGGCGGACCCCAACGCATCGGCTGATGCGAGTGTTCGATGTCGATGAAGGACAACCGATTGAAGCCGTAGACGACGTCGTCGTCGTGCCAGGTGCCACCGGGCTCGTCCGGGCCGCGGTGTCGCATGCAATGGGTCGCCGAAGCGACGAGTTCGACTCCGGCGGCGGTCGTTCCGTGAGACGTGAGTACTCCGAGCAGTCCACACACGGCGTCTGCTACCTCTTCTCGCAGTTGGGGACAGTGCAGGGGTCCTGGTCTCCGCGAGCGTCGTCAGCGGGACTGTAGATCAGGATCCGAGTATGCCGCAGACACGCTCGGACGTAGGTAACGACCCAAGGGTGGTTCTCCTCCGGCTTTGGTCTACGCTGCGTAGTACTCGGGCATCTCCATGTGGAAGCCCTTATTCTTCAGTGGTGGGCAATCAGGAAGGCGTGAACGTGGCGCAGAGTCGGATCCTTCGGCGAGCGGGGCTGACAGCATTTCTCGGTGTAGCCGCGTTGATGCTGTCGGGCTGTTCCATCAGCAGCGACAACGTACTCAATTTCGGTTTCGCCTCGGGCGTCACCCCTCAGGGGCGACGCATCGGCGACCTGTGGACGTGGTCGGTCATTGCAGCCCTGGTCATGGGCATCATCGTGTGGGTTCTCATCTTCTGGGTGGTGCTGTTCCACCGTAAGAAGAAGAGCTCACCGGAGTTCCCTCGCCAGACGGCGTACAACGTTCCGCTCGAGCTGTTCTACACGGCGGTTCCGTTCGTGATCATCGCGGTGCTGTTCTACTTCACGGTCGTGGTGCAGAACTACGTCGACGAGAAGCAGGCAGATCCCGATGTCCAGGTGGATGTCACGGCGTACCAGTGGAACTGGAAGTTCGGATACCGGACCATCGACCTCAAGGACGGTGCCGCCAAGTACGAGGGCACCGACGAGGAAGAGCAGGCTGCAGCCGAGGCCGCGGCAACCCCGGGCGAAGGTGCCGAGGGCAGCGAGGACGGCGAATTCGTTCCGGGACCGATCAACGGAGCTTCCACGCAGGATCTGTCGTACCTGCACTACAACAAGATCGAAACGGTCGGATCCAGCGACGAGATCCCGGTTCTGGTTCTGCCGACCGGCAAGCGCATCGAGTTCGTGCTCGCGTCCTCGGACGTCATCCACGGATTCTGGGTTCCGGAATTCCTGTTCAAGCGCGACGTCCTCCCGAACCCCGAGGAGAACCACTCCGACAACGTCTTCCAGATCAGCGAGATCGAACGCGAAGGCTCCTTCGTCGGACGGTGCACCGAGATGTGCGGCACCTTCCACTCGATGATGAACTTCGAGGTTCGTGCAGTGTCTCCGGAGCGGTTCGAGCAGTACATCGAGCTGCGCAAGCCCCTGTCCGAGGGCGGAGATGCGCTGACCAATGCGCAGGCACTAGAAGCCATCGGCGAAAGCCCCCTCGCAACGAGCACCTCGCCGTTCTCTACCGACCGCACCCTCCGAACAGCCGCTGTCGCTGAAGGCAACTGACCAAGGAAGCATGCTGATATGAAAATCGAAGCCAAGATCTTCGAAATCCTCACTGTCTTCTTCCTCCTGGTCGGCATCGTGTACACGTTGTTCACGGGCCTGAGCCGCACAGGAGTGGAGTGGGCCGGAGTCACCGCGATCTTCCTGTCGGTGGGTCTGACCCTGATCATCGGTACCTACTTCAGGTTCGTCGCCCGACGCCTCGATACGCGCCCGGAAGACTTCGACGACGCCGAGGTGAGCGACGGTGCAGGCGACCTGGGATTCTTCAGCCCCGGCAGCTTCTGGCCGATCGTGCTGGCAGCCTTTGCAGCCGTCACTGCCATCGGCTTCGCCTTTTTCCAGCCGTGGCTCATCGCTCTGGGCGTCTTCTGTGTCATCGCCGCGGCCGCAGGTTTGGTCTTCGAGTACCACGTAGGTGCCGAGCGCCACTGACTCCACCAGCTCCACCCGACAAGGGCCCTGGTCGTTCTCACGAACGACCAGGGCCCTTGTCTGTTGTACACGCACAGGCCGGTCCGGATGCTCGGCTCACGGCGGCTGTGACGTCGACGGAGCTATGAACTCGGGAGGTGTAAGCGGGAGGCGCACCACGGGGGACAGTCAGGAGACGTCGGCCTCCGAGTGGGTCCGACCGGAACAGGACGTCGAATCGGCAAGAGAGTCGAGGGAGATGTCCAGCGCACCGCACAATGCGGCGACGGTGAAGAACGCCGGCGTCGGAATCCGGCCGGTCTCGATCTTCCTCAGAGTTTCGACCGAGATGCCGGCCTTGTCGGCAACATCGGTCATGGTTCGGCCACCACGGGCAAGACGGAGCGCAGAGCCGAGCCTGGCACCTCGGGCGAGTTCGCCGGGGGTGAGGGGAATGCGGACCATGAGACCGATAGTAATACCGGTTCGTCGAGAACCCGCGAGCCGAGATCGGCCGATACAGCGAGTGGGTCGTCCGCCGGTGGGGGAGGGGAGGGCCGCTCGGGAGTCTCGCGGATCCTCAGCCGTCATGCTCAGGACAGCGAGCCCAGGTTTTGGGTCCGGATGTGTCGGCAGACAAGAAAAGAGGGCGACACCGTTGCCGGTGTCGCCCTCTTTCGGACTCTGTCAGATGTCAGTGTTCTCTGTCGTTGTCACTTCGGCCCGAAGCAATAGCAGCGTCCTCGTCCGAATGGAGTCCATTGCCGTTGCCGTTCGCGTGGCCATTGCCATTGGCATGGCCGTTCGAGTGACCGTTGCCGTTCGAGTGACCGTTCCCGTTCGAGTGGCCGTTGCCGTGAATGCCCGCCTGGTAGTTGCGGAGCATCGTGAGCTGTTCGTGTTCACCCTTGTGGAGGGCATCTTCGAGAGCCTTGCTCTGTGCCACCGGATCCGGACTGAACAGCGATCCCGAGCCAGGCTTTCCGGCCGAGCCGAGCTTGTTCATCTTCTTCGGTACGGGTGCGCCCTGGTAGTCGAGGGGGATCGGGTGTCCGTGATCGTCGACCGGTCCGAGCGGCTGGTGGATTTCCACGTACTGGCCGTGCGGGAGGCGCTTGATGATTCCGGTTTCGATGCCGTGCTCGAGAACTGCCCGGTCACTGCGCTGCAATCCGATGCAGAATCGGTACGCGATGAAGTAGGCGAGCGGAGGCATGGTGAGAATTCCGATACGACCGATCCACGTCATTGCGTTGAGCGAGATGTCGAACTTGTACGCGATGAGGTCGTTGATGCACGAGAGCGTGAGGATCACGTAGAAGGTGAGAGCCATCGCGCCGATCGCGGTACGCACCGGAACGTCGCGGGGACGCTGCAACAGGTTGTGATGCGCAGTGTCTCCGGTGAGACGCTTCTCGATCCAGGGGTAGGCGATCATCACGGTGAAGACGAGACCCATGATCACTGCCACCCAGAACACTGCCGGGATGGTGTAGCGCCCAGCGATGTATATCTCCCAGGCAGGCCACAGTCGGGCCATGCCGTCGGTCCACATCAGGTAGAAGTCGGGCTGCACACCGGCCGACACTTGCGACGGGTTGTACGGTCCGAGATTCCAGATCGGGTTGATCTGGAGCAGTCCGCCCATTGCTGCCAGGATGCCGAAGGTGACGGCGAAGAAGGCACCGGACTTGACTGCGAAGACCGGGAGAATACGAACGCCGACGACGTTCTGTTCCGTGCGGCCCGGTCCGGGGAACTGGGTGTGCTTCTGGTACCAGACCAGAGCCAAGTGGGCCGCGATCAGGGCCAGGATGATTGCCGGCAGCAGAAGAACGTGAGCGACGTACAGGCGCGGGATGATGATCGTGCCGGGGAAGTCGCCGTCGAAGATGAGCCAGTGCATCCACGTACCGATGATCGGGATGCTCATCGTGATGCCACCCAGTGCGGCACGGAGGCCGGTGCCGGAGAGCAGATCGTCGGGCAGCGAGTAGCCGAAGAAGCCCTCGAACATCGCGAGGATGAGCAACAGGCAGCCGATGACCCAGTTGGCCTCACGCGGGCGACGGAACGCGCCGGTGAAGAAGATGCGCATCATGTGCACGATGATCGAGGCGGCGAACATCAGGGCCGCCCAGTGGTGAATCTGTCGCATGAACAGACCGCCACGAACCTCGAACGTGATGTCGAGAGCCGTTGCGTACGCCCTGGACATCGTCACACCGTTGAGCGGGGTGTACGCACCGTCGTACACGACCTCGCTGAGCGAGGGGTCGAAGAACAGGGTGAGGAACACGCCCGAGATCAGCAAGATCACGAAGCTGTACAGCGCGATCTCACCGAGCAGGAAGGACCAGTGGGTGGGGAACACCTTGTTGATCTGGCGCCGTAGCCCAGGTGCCAGGTGATAGCGACTGTCTACGCCGTCGGCCTGCTTGGCGGCGAGGTTTTGCAATGTACTCATGAGTCACGCTCCGGACGACGTTCCCAGAAGGCGGGTCCCAGTGCTTCGGTGAAGTCTCCCGAAGCGACGAGGAATCCCTCTTCGTTGACAGTGATGGGAAGTTGGGGCAGCGCACGCGCAGCCGGTCCGAAGATCGGCTTGCCGTACTCGAGCGCGTTGAACTGCGACTGGTGGCAAGGGCAGAGAATTCGGTTGGTCTGCTGCTCGTACAACGATGTCGGGCAACCCAGGTGCGTGCAGATCTTGGAGTAGGCGAAGTAATCGCCGTAATTGAAGCTTTCTTGACCCTTGCGCTTGACGACGTTGCTGGCGGCGTCCGGGCGAAGGCGGATGAGCATGACCGAGTTGCGAACACCACGCAGGGATACGAGCAGGTCGTGCTCGCTCTCGCGATCCGCTTCGCGGAACGGGAAGACGGTCTCCATGGCACCAGCGTCCAAGTCCTCGGGCCGAACGAGAACGACATCTTCCGGTCGCCCGGTGTCTCGTCGGAGGTAGATGGTCTCTCCATCGTAGCGAGGAGTCCAGCCGGATACCCACAACGGCGAATCTTCGCCCTTCGCCCACGGGTTCTTGATCAGGCCGCCCAGGGGGAGAAGCGCCATCACACCGAGTGCGCCACCACCGAAGACCAGCGACCGCTTGATCACCTTGCGACGACCGATGGTCGACGTGTCGAGGGAGTCACCCAGCTCCGCCACCAGCGTCTTGCGGTCCGTCTCCGACGAACCGCCGTCGTGACGGTCCTGGATGGAGACCTCTTCGGGGATGAACTTCTTGGTGAACTGCACCGCGCCGACACCGACCGCGAGGATCGCCAGACCCATCGTTGCGCCGATGAGCGGGGTGTAGAGCGAGTAGGCAATGTAGTTCTCTTCGCCGATACCGGCGTACTGCCACGGCCAGAACAGGTAGATACCGATGAACGCGACCGCAGCGAGACCGGCGATCGAGAACCAGATGGCGACGCTGCGCTCGGCGCGCTTCTCGGCGCGGGTACCTTCCACTGCCCAACGGTTGCGGCGGAAAGCGACGTCGACACCGTCGAGGTTGGTGCCCAGTTTGACCAGGTCGTCGCGGCTGAGTGCGGCGAGTTCCTCGTCGGTGTACTTCTTGTCCGCGTTCACGCCTTCGGCACCGGGCGCATCCTTGCGTCCGGATTCGTCGTTGTTCGCGTCCTTACGGCCGGAATCGCCGTCGGTCATGATCTAGCTCCGATCCACAAAGTTGCTCCGACGACGGCGATGATGCCGACCGTCCAGATAGCGATCATCTCGGTACCGGGACCGAAGCCGCCGATGCTCCATCCGCCTGCGGGCAGCGTCTCGGTGGACGACTTGATGTAGGCGATGATGTCGGACTTCTCTTCCAGCGTCAGCTGGCGATCGGAGAACTTCGGCATGTTCTGAGGACCCGTGACCATCGCGGTGTAGATCTCTTGCTCGTTCGCGGGTCCGAGCGGGGGTGCGAACTTACCCGAGGAGAGAGCTCCGCCGAGGCCCGTGAAGTTGTGGCAGGAGGCGCAGTTGAGTCGGAACAACTCGCTTCCGCGTCCGATGTCGTCGCCGCGCAGTGACTCCTGAGCGATCTCGCCGTTCTCGTCGAGGATGACCGTCGGTCCGCCACCGTTGGCCTGGATGTAGGCACCCAGCGCGTCGATCTGCTTGTCGTTGAACTTCGGCGGCTTGCGCAGCGCCTGCGCCTCGTTGCGGACGGCAGGCATGCGGCCGCTCGACACCTGGAAGTAGACAGCCGCTTCGCCGACGCCGATGAGGCTCGGTCCGCGATCCTGAACACCCTGCAGGTTGGCTCCGTGGCACGTGACGCAGGACGTGTCGTAGAGCTGCTTGCCCTCGCGGATCAGCGCTGCCGAATCGGTATCGGCGGTCGCGACCTGCGGAGCTGGCGTCAGAGCCGAGGCGAGGAATCCTGCGCTCAGAAGGCCCATCATCAGAACGAGCGCACCGGTGATGCGTCGGCGCGTCTTACGCTGCCGTCTCGTCTTGGAGGCGGCGTTGTCGTCGGATGCTGCTGGGGGAGATGAACTCATCTTCTATCCCTTGTCGTGTCGGGACGGACCGAACGTCGGGGGCTGAATCCGTTCGCTCGTTATCTTTGGCGTGCTGACTGTCACTAGCGGATGAAGTAGATCGTTGCGAAGAGGGCAATCCAGACGATGTCGACGAAGTGCCAGTAGTACGAAACGACGATGGCGGCGGTGGCCTGTGCTGGCGTGAACTTGCTGACCAACGTTCTGGTGATCAGGAAGACGAAGGCGATGAGTCCGCCGATCACGTGCAGTCCGTGGAAGCCGGTCGTGATGTAGAAGACCGAGCCGTACACGCTGCTCGAGATCGTCGTGCCCTCGTGCACCAGGTGGTAGTACTCGTACGCCTGGCCGGCCACGAAGAACGTGCCCATCATCAGAGTGATGATGTACCAGCGGCGGAGTCCGAAGACGTCACCTCGCTCGGCGGCGAACACACCCAGCTGGCAGGTGAACGACGATGCGATCAGCACCGCGGTCACCGGCACAGCGAGAGCGAGGTTCAGCTCCGTCGGCTCGGGCGGCCAGATTCCATTCGCCTGGGCGCGTGCGACGAAGTACATCGCAAACAGTCCGGCGAAGAACATGAGTTCACTCGACAGCCACACGATCGTGCCGACGCTGACCATATTGGGACGGTTCAGCGAGTGCACGCGTTGGGTGATTGCCGATCCTTGAGTCCCTACAGCGCTCGTCACAAAGAGAAGTATGACCCGTCGTAGTACGGAAGGCATATCCGGGTCCGCTCTTGGCGCGTCGTGTCGGAACGAATCCGGGTCCGTCCTTGTTCCCGTGCTGGTGAGAGCCCTTGTACGGGCCGGTAGGGTCCAGTCGTGCAAGGCTGGCCTCATGGCAAAGCGCACCGAGGGTGGATGGTTTCGGAGACTGTTCTCGCGATCGACGGCAGAACCTCTGGACCCCACCCGTGACGACCTCGTGACAGTGGCGAGTTGCTTCGACGATGCACAGGCGTGTTCGGCCGTGCTCGACGAAGCAGCGAGGACCCAGCCGGTGTGGACGGAATCGGCGGACGTGGTGCTCCGGCATCATCTGGTGTTGCCCTCGCACCAAGTCGAGGACGCTGCGGCGGTCGCGGCTCAGGACGGCTACGAGGTGGGACCGGTCGTCGATCTACCGGAGAACTCCGGTTACCGCCCTCGGGTCGACGACGGCGTGCCTCTGGTACTGCAACGTGTTCAGGTGCTCGACGCCTTGCACTGCTCACAGGAGCGTTCTCGCATGGCCGGGCTCGCCCAGCGACGAGGGGGAGCGGTACTCGGGTGGGACGCACTGCAGCCTGCGCAGCCCGGCGCAGCCTCTGGCTAAGCTTCCACCGCACCGTACGGGCATCGACGGCAGAAGGGCACGGCACAACCACCATGACCGCACCGACCAGTGACGAGCAGCCGCGAACGTGGCGTCGAATTCTCGGAGCGTTGACCACGTACTCCGACCTGTCGAGCGCCGACACCGGTTGGGTGATGGACGAGATCATGTCCGACAACGCCACAGCCGCGCAGATCGCCGCCTTCGGGGTGGCGCTGAAGATGAAGGGCCCGACGCCTGCGGAACTGGAAGGTCTCGCCGAGTCGATGCTCTCGCACGCCCTTCTCGTCGAGACCGACCGTGACGCCGTCGACGTCGTCGGAACCGGCGGTGACGGAGCCGACACCGTGAACATCTCCACGATGGCCGCGATCGTCGTCGCCGCCAGTGGTGTACGAGTGGTCAAACACGGCAACCGCGCAGCGTCGTCCAAGAGCGGAACGACCGATGTGCTCGAAGCGCTGGGAGTGCACGTGAACCTGGGCGCTGCCGGAGTCGCGGCGAGCGTCGAGCAGGTCGGTATCGGGTTCTGCTTCGCCCCGATCCATCACCCCGCGCTGCGTTTCTCCGGTCCCGCTCGCAAGGAGATCGGGATCCCGACGGCGTTCAATGTGCTGGGCCCGCTGACCAACCCCGGCCGCCCCCGCGCCGGACTGATCGGCTGCGCCTTCGAGAATCTTGTCCCCGTCGTCGCGGGCGTATTCGCCCAACGCGGCAGTTCGGTGCTCGTCGTGCGCGGTGACGACGGCCTCGACGAGATCACCCTGTCCACCACGACCACCGTGCACGTGGTGTCCGACGGGGCCGTCACGGTCGAGACGATCGACCCGGTCGACTACGGAATCGCCCGAGCGCCCATCGACGCACTCAGAGGCGGAGACGCAGAATTCAACGCGGCCGTGGCGCACCGAGTGTTCGCCGGTGAACACGGCCCCGTCCGCGACGCGGTACTGCTCAACGCTGCCGCAGCAATGGCAGCGCACCACGGCGTGTCCGACGACCTCCACGCCCGGATCGAAGCCGGATTGGTCACTGCCGCAAAGACAGTCGATTCAGGCGCGGCAGCACAGCTACTCGCCGACTGGGGTCGATGCACCACCGAACTCGCCGACTGACACCGAACGCGCCTATTCGCCTATCGAGAACCCCGCATCGACATCGGCACTCGAATAGGACTGGAACGCAATGTGAGTGGTGGTGCTGCGCACACCCCTCACTCGATTGATGTGCTTGGTGATGACCTCTGCGATCGAAGCATGATCGCGAACCTTGACGATGGCGATCAAATCGACATCCCCAGCACACGAATAGACCTCCGACACCCCGTCGACATCGGCCACGGCCTGCGCCGCCTCCGGAATCAGATCGGCCTCGGCGTCGATCAAGACGATGGCATTGATCATCTGTGCTCCTCCCGCATCTCGAGCTCGGTGTCCGACGCGAGCTACCCCCAAACCCTAATGGCTGCCATATCCCGAAAGCCGTTCCGCAGGCTCCACTCCTGCCCACACTTGTCGTTCCGCAGGCTCCACTCCTGCCCCTAACGGTCGTTCCGCAGGCTCCACTCCTGCCCCTAACGGTCGTTCCGCAGGCTCCACTCCTGCCCTCGCTGCTTCTCTCGCCGTCCGACACCACGACTCCCACGAACCCGCCGACCGTGCCGGGCTGCAGTACCCACTGCTCGTGCGCACGATCCGGACTCCGTCCGTGCGCAACCACGCCGCGATCAGTCCCACTTCTTCCGGCGGCGCACCGCGAAGCGGCGTCGTATCGGGCAGCACCGTTTCGGCCGACGCGGTGATGGCATCGACGACAGGCATCGGATGCACTCCGCGCGGTGCGACGGCAGCGCCGGCCAGACGGCCGAAGCGCACCACGATCAACTCCCACCCGCCGTCGGCCGTTCGTTTCGCCGCAACGAGTTCGGCAATGGCGGCCACCGCCGCCGATCGGTGCATCCTGCGTAGTGCATCGACGGTGATCGCGATTCGATCACGCAGACGAGCGGCCGTCTCGAACAGCTCCTTGTCCGCGAGCTCGGCGACGCGGCGGCGCATGGAGTACAGCACGGCATCGTCCTGACCGCACACGAGCGCGAGAAACTGCCTCGGGGCATCCGAGTACTCGTCGGCCGTCAACGGGCCGCACAGTGCCGCAGGGCAGCCTCCGACGTCTGTTGCCGGGCACTGGTCGCCGTGTCGAACCGAGCGCGCGAGTCGGCGAGTGCAGGTTCGCAGGCGGCAGAACTCGGCGACGAGCGCAGCGGCCTCTGCGGCGTCGCCGCGAACCGAGAACGGTCCGAGACTGTTCGGTGTCGGTGTGCGGACGATCGACAGGCGGGGGAACGCCTCGTCGGTCAGGGTGATCCACCACCCCTTCCTGGGGAACTTCGAGCGGCGGTTGTACGGCGGGACGTGCGCCGAGAGCAGACGTAACTCGCGGACCCCGGCTTCGAGCGCGTGCGCACACTCGACGTGGTCGACGCGAGTCGCCAGTGCGACCATCTCCTTCATCCGGCCTCTCGTCTCCGAACCGGTGAAGTAGTTGCGCACACGCCGCTTGAGGTTGTTGGACGTACCGACGTACAGCACCTCGTCGGACGGGCCGCGGAACAGATAGACGCCGGGCGTACCGGGAAGGTGAGCAGCCAGCCCGCGTTTGGCGCGCTGGCCGGCCGACACTGCGGGTAGGTAGTCGACCAACTCGGCGTAGCTGTGAACCCCCTGATTGCCCACCCGTTCGATGAGTCCGTGCAGAACGTCCACGGTCGCTCGGGCGTCGTCGAGCGCGCGGTGGGTGGGCCTGGTACCGGATCGGAACAGTGTGGAGAGCGCCGACAGCTTCACCGAAGGTGCCTCGTCGCGCGTCAGAACTCGTCGAGCCAGCTTGACCGTGCACAGCACCTGGAACCGCGGCCATGCGATGTCGAGACGACTGGCGGCGGCTCTGAGGAATCCCGTGTCGAAGCCGGCGTTGTGCGCCACCAGCACCGAACCGCGTGCGAACTCGAGGAAACCGGGAAGAACCCGTTCGATGCGCGGCGCTCCGATGAGCATCGCCGATGTGATGCCGGTCAGTTCCACGATGTACGGCGGGATGGATCTGCCCGGGTCGATCAGGGTGGCGAATTCGCCGAGAATTTCGCCGCCTCGTACCTTGACCGCCCCGATTTCGGTGATGGCCTCGGTGTCCGCGCTCCCGCCGGTGGTCTCGAGGTCGACGACGACGAACGTGGTCTCGTGCAGCGGGGTATCGAGTTCGTCGAACGTCAGCTGGATGGGCAGGCTCACCGCGACGACGTTAGGGCCGACCCCCGACAAGAACGTTCATGGTGCCGTCGAACGTCGTCGTGTCACGAAACCTGTCGGTGCCCGTCGCTATCTTTCGCTTCGTCGGCCGATTCGGCCGCCGGAAACCGCAAAGAGACAAGGATCACAATGATCATCGACTGCAGTGACTGCCTGGTCCGTGACATCGCCTGCGCGGACTGCGTCGTGACGGTGCTTCTGGGGGCTCCGGGGATGCCGTCGAGATCGGACGGTCGGTGGGTCGGGCCGCCGTCTCGTATCACTCTCGAGCAGGAAGAACTCGGTGCCATGGGTGTGCTCGCCGATGTCGGCCTCGTGCCCGCACTCAAGCTCGTTGTGAACGATGACGACACCGCCGAGGTTCCGTTGTTATCGACTCGTGACACACCGGGGGATCAGCGCGCCGGCTAGCGAGAATCGAGCCGAATCCGCTCGCCTCGGCGAGTTGGGGTCGACACGGGGGTATGCCATTTCGTAACCTTCCTGAGACCTTGCGGAGTCTCGCCAGTCCAAACCGGAGTGGCGTCGCAAGTCACCGCCTAATCGTTCACTCGCGAGAGTGTTCGTACCGGGAACCCGATATCTACTGGGGTGAATCCCGCTGAGCCACCACGCGGTGGCCGGTGGGTAGGGCTGCTCTTCCCAGCCCGAACCCGTCAGCTAACTCGGTCGGCGGACGATAGGAAGAAACGGAGCACCATCTTTCGTGGCGTCACAACTTTCCAACCGATCATTGCGGCGAGTCCTCGTAGCCGGAGCGCTCACTGCAGGCGTGGTCATCCTTCCCGCTGCACCCGCAATGGCGGCCCCCCTCACCATTCCCGGCGTCGGAACCTTCGAGATTCCTGACATCCCGGGCCTCCCTCCCCTCAACATCCCGGGTGTGCCTGCACCGGGTGCGCCGTTGGCACCCCAGGTCACCCCGGCAGCAAAGGCCGTTCAGGCCGCTGAGTCCAAGATCGGAGCACCGTATGTGTACGGCGCTTCGGGTCCGGATTCGTTCGACTGCTCGGGCCTCGTCCAGTGGGCGTACAAGCAGGCCGGCATCAGCCTGCCCCGTACCAGCTACGACCAGGCGGCCGCGGGCACTCCGGTCTCGCGCGACAGCCTGGTTCCCGGCGACGTCGTGTCGTTCTACGGCGGCTCGCACTCGGGCATCTACGTCGGCAACGGCAATGTCGTGCATGCATCCACCTCCGGCGTGCCGGTCAAGGTTGCTCCGCTTGACTCGATGCCGTTCGACGGTGCTCGCCGTTACTGATTCGAGCGAGCGACGTCCGCTGTGATCGACCGACAGGGTCGAGCCGTCCATCGGCTCGGCCCTGTCGTCGTATCCGGACACCGGCCGCGCGACACGCCGGTCCGGTGGACAGGGAAGCCCCTAGTTCGTAATCTGATCGAGACCTGGTCGATGTTTACTTTGTGACCTGTCACCTCGAATCCCCATCGATTTCGGGCCGTGTTCACGTCCGCGCCCGCAAGAGCATGGGTATGGTTCGGTTTCGGTCCACTTTTCCAACCGTTGCCTCGCTCGAGGCAACACGTGTGAGGACGGAGAGTCGCTTTCCGTGGCCCTATCGAGATCTACCCGAGCGTTGCGGCTGGCCCGCAACTCGGTGGTTGCTGTCGCACTGACCGCGTGCATGGTCGTGGTCCCGATGACGACGGCGACCGCGCAGCCGGGATTCGACTCGGCGTCCGACGCGCAGACCGAACTCGCCGAGCTCTCTCGCCAGTCCGAGCAAACCAACGAAGCTCTGCACAACGCGCAGATCGATCTCGACGCCAAGAACCAGCAGCAACTCGACGCACAGGTCGCCGTCGACCGGAGTCGTGCCGCTCTGGACGCAGCGCAGGCGCAGTTGGCGCAGCTCAAACCGGCCATGGACAAGGTCGCCAACGTCAATTACCAGGGTGCGCGGACCAATCGACTGTTCGCCGTGATGGTCAGCGATTCGCCGCAACAGTTGCTCGACCAGATGTCTGCACTGGACGTGATCTCTGCCGATACCGCCGACCAGGTCGCTCGATTCAAGCAGGCGAGCTCGGATGCCGTGACGGCCGAGCAGGCCGCAACGACGGCCGCCGACCAGGCACGTGTCGCCGCCGAACAGGCCAAGGCCGTCAGCGACGACCTTCAGGCCAA
Source organism: Rhodococcus sp. 05-2255-3B1 (assembly GCF_002258545.1). NCBI lineage: Bacteria > Bacillati > Actinomycetota > Actinomycetes > Mycobacteriales > Nocardiaceae > Rhodococcus > Rhodococcus sp. 05-2255-3B1. The sequence continues at coordinate 109,737 of NZ_NOZC01000021.1, forward strand.
GCAGAGTGAGCTGCAGGGTCAGATAGCCGAGGTCATGGCTGCCTACAGTGCACTCTCGTCCTCCGAGCAGTTGGCTCTGGCCGGATCGGCCCTGCCAGAAGGATTCGATCCCACCACCATTCTGCAGAATCTGACGCCGGGATCGGGTGCCAGTGCGTTGCAGGCCGGCCTGACGCAGATCGGCAAGCCGTATGTCTGGGGCGGCACCGGTCCGGACGGCTTCGACTGCTCCGGTTTGGTCGTGTGGGCCTACAAGCAGGTGGGCAAGACATTGCCGCGGTCGAGTCAGGCGCAGGCAGCGGGCGGAACGCCGGTGGATCAGAAAGATCTGCAGCCGGGTGACGTCGTCCTGTTCTACCCGGACATCTCTCACGTCGGGATCTATGCCGGGAACGGCAACGTGCTGCATGCCTCCACCTTCGGTGTTCCTGTGAAGGTTCAGTCGATGGCATCGTTCCCGTACTACGGTGCGCGTCGATACTGAGGTGCGCCTCGACGATCGACGAACGCCTGCATGAGTGGCTCGAACCGGCGCTCCGGATTGCGTGTTCTCGCCCGATCGCTGCGAGTGCGGTTGCTCGCCGTCGTGCTCGTGGCCGCGGTGGCCGTCTCGGTCGTTCTTGTTCACCGATTCGACAGCACGTCCAGCGCAGGTACTGCTGACTCGACAGTCGCGGGAAACCCACCGACCTACGATCAGCAGCGTCGCGCCGAGGTGACCGTTCTCCTGGACTCGTGGGCCCGTGCGGTTCGCTCCGGCGATCTCGATGCACTGCGGGAGTCGATGGATCCTCTGGCCGCCCCCGACTTCGTGGAGGCGCAGGTGCGCCGGGCCGCAGTGGTGCCGGGCGTGCCCTTCTCCGAGTTCGACTACGAGTTGGGTGACGAGCCCGAAACTCCGGTGCCGCCGCAGATCGCCGAGGCGCTGGATTCGACCGACGTCTGGGCACCGTCGGTGTATCTGAAGTACGCGGTCGCCGGGCCGGACGCGTCGCCGACGCGTCGGCCGGTCTCATTGGTGGTAGCCGAGCGGGACGGTCGATGGCGGCTGGTCGACGACGCGGACCTGACCGAATACCGACGCCACACCTGGCGTGGGCCGTGGGATTTCGGGCCCTTGAAGGTGCGCTCGGTGCCCACCGCAGCCGGGACATCGGTGGTCATGGGGCATCCGGACCGCGAGCAGTTCGTCGAAAGCGTGGCCGCCGAACTTCCGTCGGCAACCGCGGCCGTCACCGACTTCTGGGGGGACGATTGGGCGCGCGACGGGCTGGTGTTCGTCGCGTCCTCCGCGGAGGAGTTCGCCGAACTGACGGGGTCCGCGCCGTCCACCGAGGTGGCCGCAGTGACGGTGTCCGACGCGGTGGTGGGCGACGGCTCCCGTCCGACGGGTCAGCGGGTGATGTTCGGTCCCGACGCCGCGACGCGGTTGACGCCCTTCACCGTGCGCTCGGTTCTGCGCCACGAGTTGACCCACGTGGCGGCGAGGGCGAAGACGTCCGACGGTACCGAGTTGTGGGTGTCGGAAGGGTTCGCCGACTATTCCGGGTATCGAAATTCCGGTGCCGAGTTCGTGCAACTCGCCCCCACTCTCGCGGCGATCGTGGCGGCGGGCGGGCCTCCGACGGTGCTGCCGAAGAACGAGGACTTCGGTGCAGGCGGGGCCAGATCGAGTGTGGCCTACGAATCGGCGTGGTCGGTGTTCGCATTCGTGGCCGACAGATTCGGGGAGTCGAGGCTGCGCACCCTGTACGAGTCGCTCGCCTCCGACAGCTCCACCGATTCTGCCTTCGCGTCGGTGTTGGGAACGAGCCGCGCACAGTTCGTCGCCTCGTGGGGCGACTGGGTGGCTCGCCAGGCCGGCTGAGACGGGGCGCTACGGTTGTCGCCATGCGTCGTACTCTGCTCGTGACGAACGACTTTCCTCCTCGCCCGGGTGGTATTCAGTCCTATCTCCACAGCTTCGCCTCGCAACTGCCGGCCGACGAGCTGGTGGTGTACGCACCGCGGTGGCGGGGCGACTCGCACGAGAAGTTCGATGCCGCGCAGCCTTTCGAGGTGATCAGGCATCCGACGACCCTGATGTTGCCGACTCCGCTCGTCGCGCGTCGCGCAGCTCGAATCCTGAAGTCCCGAGGCTGCGATTCCGTGTGGTTCGGTGCGTCGGCTCCGTTGGCGGTGATGTCGTCGTACCTGCGCAAGGCAGGGGCCGATCGCATCGTGGCCAGTACGCACGGTCACGAGGTCGGTTGGTCGATGGTGCCGGGCGGGCGTGCGACCCTGCGCACGATCGGCGAGAACACCGACGTGGTGACCTACGTCAGCAAGTACACCCGGGGGCGCTTCAGCTCGGCGTTCGGGCGGACTGCCGCCCTCGAACACCTACCGCCCGGTGTCGACACCGATCGCTTCGTGCCCGACGACGCGGCGCGAGCGGAACTTCGCGCGCGCTACGGCCTCGGTGATCGCCCCACCGTTCTGTGCCTGTCCCGGCTCGTTCCGCGCAAAGGCCAGGATTTCCTGATCCGCGCGCTTCCGGGGATCCGGCGGGCCGTCGACGGAGCGGTCCTGGTCATCGTCGGCGGCGGACCCTACGAGAAGACCCTGCGCGAGCTCGTTCGATCCACCGGAATGGAGCAACACGTGGTGTTCACCGGCACCGTGCCGTCGGCGGAGCTCGCCGCCCACCACACCATCGCCGACGTGTTCGCGATGCCGAGCCGCACCCGAGGTGCCGGTCTCGATGTCGAAGGTCTCGGCATCGTCTACCTCGAAGCGTCGTCCTGCGGCGTACCGGTCGTCGCGGGCATGTCCGGGGGTGCGCCGGAAGCGGTGCAGCACAACAAGACCGGTGTCGTCGTCGATGGGACGTCGATCTCGGAGATCACGGACGCGATCGTGCGAATCCTGTCCGATCGCACGCTGGCCACGCAGATGGGCAATGCCGGCCGCGCGTGGGTGGACGCGGAATGGCGCTGGGACGTGCTGACCGAGAAGCTGCGGTCGCTGATCTGACGCGCGTCATCGCGATGCGGTGCACCTACCGGGCGTAGATCGATTCGATCTCGTCGGCGTAGGCGGCGGTGATGACGTTGCGCTTGAGCTTCATGGTGGGAGTCAGCTCACCGCTCTCCTCCGAGAAGTCGTGGGGGAGGAGTCGATACTTCTTGATCGACTCTGCATGCGAGACGGACTTGTTCGCGTCGGCAACGGCGGCGTCGATCTCCGCGACGAGTTCGGGGTCGGTCTGCAGATCGGCTGCGGTGGCGTCGGCGGCCTTGCCGTGGGAGGACTTCCAGCGATCGAACGCATCCGGGTCGAGGGTGATGAGCGCACCGATGAAGGGCTTCTGATCGCCTACGACGACGGCCTGGCTGATCAGCGCACCCGCCCGCAGTTGGTCCTCCAGTCCGGCCGGTGAGACGTTTTTGCCTCCGGCGGTGACGATCAGTTCCTTCTTGCGACCCGAGATCGTGATGTACCCGTCTTCGTCGACCGAACCGAGGTCTCCGGTGCGGAACCAGCCGTCGTCCAGCGACTCGGCGGTCGCGACCTCGTTGCGCCAGTAGCCGTCGAACACGACCGGTCCGCGGAGTTGGATCTCGCCGTCCTCGGCGATGCGTACGGTGTTGCCGGGCAGTGGACGCCCGACGCTGCCGACGCGTTGGAAGCCGATGGTGTTGACCGCGAACGCCGCGGTGGTTTCGGTCAGGCCGTAGCCTTCGTAGATCGTCACGCCGATGCCCCGGTAGAAGTGGCCGAGACGGGAACCGAGAGGCGCTCCGCCGGAGATCGCGAGTTCGCACTTACCGCCGAGCGCTGCCCGCAGTTTGCCGTAGACCAACTTGTCGAACACGGTGTGCTTGGCGCGCAACACGATTCCCGGTCCACCGGTGTCCTGCGCCTCACTCCACGCCACTGCGCATTCGGTGGCGAGGTCGAAGATCTTGCCTTTGCCATCGGCGTGCGCCTTCTGTTTGGCGGTGTTGAAGACCTTCTCGAACACTCGAGGCACCGAGAGGATGAAGTCCGGTTGAAACGTGCCGAACGTCGCGACGAGGTTCGGGATGTCGTTGGTGTGGCCGAGCGTGACTCCGGCATCGAACGACGCGATGCTCACTGCGCGGGCGAGGACATGCGCGAGCGGCAGGAACATCAGGGTGCTGCGGCCCTGCCTCATCAGTGATTTCAGCGAGGTCTCGCGAATGCCGAGTGATTCGGCGAGCAGATTGGCATGGGTCAGTTGGACGCCCTTGGGACGACCGGTGGTTCCGGAGGTGTAGATCAATGTGGCCGGGTCGGACGAGGCGAGTGTCGAAACACGTTGATGTACCTGGTCTTCGGTGATCTCGGATCCGCCGTCGGTCAGGGCCTGTACGGCGTCGGACCCGGCGGAGTTCTCGATCACGAACGTCTGCCGCACCGACGGCGCAGCTGCCACAACGGTTTTCGTTTCCTGTACGTGTGCGTCGTTCTCGAGTATCAGCAGGACGGGCTCGGCGTCTTCGAGGATCCATTCGACCTGCCCGGCGGAGGAGGTCTCGTAGATCGGCACCGTGACACCGCCTGCGGCCCAGATCGCGTAGTCGAGAACCGACCACTCGAATCGCGTCGACGACATCAGGGCGACGCGATCGCCCTGCTCGATGCCGGCGGCGATGAGGCCCTGTGCCACTCCGACCACCAGTTGTTCGAACTCGGCGGCGGTGACGTCGAGCCACTGCCCATCGACCTGGCGGCGGAAGACTGTCGCGTCCGGTGAGTTACGGGCGCGGACGAAGACGGTGTCGACAGCCGAGTCGGTGTCCGCGATGTCGTATTTTGCGGCGACGGTGAACTCGCGCACGGGATTACCTCCGGATAGAACGGGGAGAACGAAAGTCGATAGCTCGGCTTCACAGATACTCTAGACCCGGGCTCGCGGCATCGAAATGCGCCCGGAGTGGAGCCCGCAGGAACGACCCGGAAAGAGGCGAGTGGAGCCCGCAGGAACGACCCGGAAAGAGGCGAGTGGAGCCCGCAGGAACATCCCGAGAACAGGGGAGTGGAGCCCGCAGGAACGACCCGGAAAGAGGGGAGTGGAGCCTGCAGGAACGACCAGGGAAGAGGGGACGCGCACGGCCGGGGAACCGATGTGTGAAGCTCTGTCGATGAGCAGTATTCAAGTTGCGGATCAGACGTTCGTGGCCGCCTCGGGCGAGCGGGTTGCGCATGCGTTCGCGTCGCCCGCTCGGTGGCGTCGATGGTGGCCGGATCTGAACCTGACCGTCACCGAGGACCGGGGCGAGAAGGGGATCCGCTGGGCGGTGCACGGTGGTGTGGTCGGAACGATGGAACTGTGGCTCGAGCCTGCGCTCGACGGTGTGATCGTGCATTACTTCCTGCATGCCGAACCTGCCGCAGGCACCGACGTCGCGGCGCACCAGCATGCCCGTCGGGTGGCCGGTCGCGCGATGACGTTCGAGCTCAAACGAGAGCTCGAGGCCGGTCGGTCTGCAGGTGAGGCACCCCACCACGTAGCGTCGACTTCGGCTCGTGAATGAACCGCGCGGTACGGTCGGCCGGTTCGCGTTGTGCGGCGGCGGATCGATCGTGTGAGATAGGCCTGCGCGAGTTCGACGGCACCGAAGCGAACCGAGCTGATCGAAGTACCCGAGCTGATCGAAGTACCCGAGAGGAAGCGGACCAGTAGTCATGGCGGAGAAAACCCAGAGGTCGATCGTCGTCGAAGCCCCACCGAGTCGGGTCATGGACGTCATCGCCGATTTCGACGCGTACCCCACGTGGGTGTCGGCCGCGAAATCCGTCGAGGTCCTCGAGGTCGACGAGGACGGCCGTGGCAAGCGCGTCAAGTTCGTGCTCGATGCGGGAATGGTCAAGGACACCTACGAACTCGAGTACGACTGGGCGGCAGACGGCAGTTCGGTCTCGTGGAATCTCGTGTCCGGTGAGATGCAGAAGTCTCAGAACGGCTCGTACACGTTGAAGGAGACCGGCGGCGGCACCGACGTGACGTACGAGCTCACCGTCGATCTGAACATTCCGATGATCGGTCTGTTCAAGCGCAAAGCAGAAAAGGTCATCACCGACACCGCGCTCAAGGAATTGAAGAAGCGGGTCGAAGGCTGACCGACGCTCGCACCGAAGCCCGCACCACGGTGTTGCTGTTCCTCGGCAAAGGTGGCGCGGGTAAGACGACGTTGGCGGCTGCGTCGGGTCTGCGACTGGCTCAGGCCGGTGAACGGGTGCTGATCGCCTCCGTCGACCAGGCGCACTCGCTCGCCGACGCATTCGCGGGGGACGCAGAGGCCGAGGATTCGTCCGGTGTTCGTTCGATCGCTCCTGGTCTCGACATCGTCGAGATCGATACGTTGGCGTTGCTCGAAGCGCGGTACCGGGGGCTGGGCTCGCTGATGGCCGTGGCGTCCGCGGGACACGAGCACGGGGTGAGTTTCGGGGCGATCGAACCGGAGGAGCTACTCGGTCTTCCGGGAGTCGAAGAGCTGCTCGGCATGCACGAGATCGTCCGTCTCGCCGACGAGAATCGCTGGGACACAGTGATAGTCGATCTTCCCGCATCCGCGGATGCCCTGCGGACGCTGCAGCTGCCCGATACCGTCGCCGCGTACGTCGAGCGGACCTGGCCCCTGCATGCTCGGATGGTCTCGGGCACCGGCTCCGATGTACGTCTGACCCTCGTGGTGGCGATGATCGAGCGAATCCTCGCTCAGGTCGGCTCCGTCCGGTCCCTGATCACCGACTCCGCTCGTACCGGGGCGACCGTCGTCGTCACCGCCGAACAGCTGTCGGTCGTCGACGCGGAAAGAACACTGTCGGCGGCTGCTCTGCTCGGCATCAGAATCGATCGTGTTCTGGTCAACAGAATCCTGCCGAAGCTCACCGCGTCGTCGATCGGTCTCGTGGGCGCTCACCCGGCGGTGTTCTGGTTCGAGAGGTGGCGGGCGGCGCAGCTCGACGCGGTCGCCGAGCTGCGTCGACGCGTCGGTACGGTACCGATCGTGGAGGTGGAGCACGCTCCCGGTGAACCGGTAGGGTTGGGGCCCTTGCAAGATGTGGCCGATCGCCTCGAACCGGACTCCCTCGAACGGCGCGCGCCGGGCTGGGGTGAGCAGCCTTCGGTGGTGCTCGAGTCGGGTACCGGACTCGAATCCGTGTACGCGATGAGAATGCTGCTGCCGGTGGCGGATTCGACGACCTTGGGCTTGGGGCGAGTGGAGGACGACTTGATAGTCAGTGCCGACGGGAGGCGACGGCGCATCACATTGGCGTCGGTGCTGCGTCGGTGCATCGCCGACTCCGCCGAACTCGAAGGACCGTTCCTCGTTGTGCGTTTTCGCCCGAACCCCGACGTGTGGCCACTGTGACTTCGACGACCTCTACGACCCCGACGGCCGGGGTGATTCGATGACCTCGGACCATTCCGAGCTGGGGGCGGACCTGCTGGCCCTGGCGGACACCGTGCTGACGCGACTCGAGCCGATCCTGCGCCGGGTCGCCGAGACGCAGCAGGATCGTGACCAACAGGGATGCAGTTGGTGCCCGGTCTGCGCGCTCGCGGCCCTGGTGCGCGGTGAGCGCCACGATCTGGTCGAGCTCGTGGCCTCCGAGAGCGCCGTGGTGATCGCGCTGTTGCGTCGGTTGCTCGCAGATCACACGACCTCCGGGGCTCCACATTCTGCGACGCAGGCACCCACCGAGTCGCCGTCACCCGAGGCCGCGGCCGAATCCGGACCCGGCAGTGCCGGCATCCCCTCGGACCCGGCAGAGGTCGCGGACGTGTCGATCGACACGAAACTGCAGGATGCCCGCCCCGCGTCGTTCGTTCCGATTACCGTTCGAGTGAAGAATTCGCAGTCGGACGAGCGGGAGCGTCCGTGAGCGGAGCGACTCGGGTGCAGGCCGCGTGGGGGACGGCCGAGGAAGGCATGAACGAATGAAGCGGCACCACCAGCGATTGACGGTCGGCATCGACGTGGGCGGGACGAGCCTGCGCGCGTCCGTCGTCGACGAGGACGGTCAGGTACTCGACTCGACTGCCGCTCCTACCCCGCACACTGCTCGCGCCCTCGAACGCGGTCTCGACCGCGCCGTGCAGGAACTGGCCGGGCGACACGACATCGCGGCCGTAGGGCTCGCCGTCGCCGGGTTCATCGACTCCGATCGCACGACGGTTCTCTTCGCCCCGCATCTGCCGTGGGTGAACACCCCCGTGGCGACGGAGATGAGCATGCGCATCGATCTGCCGGTCCTGCTCGAGCACGACGCCAATTCTGCGGCTTGGGCCGAGTATCGCTTCGGTGCCGCGTCCGGTGGTCGCAACGTGGTGATGGTGGCCATCGGTACCGGCATCGGTGCTGCGCTGCTGATCGACGGCAGGATCTATCGGGGCAGCCACGGGGTGGCACCGGAACTCGGTCACATCCAGGTCGTGCCGGACGGCCGGGCATGCCCCTGCGGCAAGCGCGGCTGCTGGGAGCGGTACTGCAGCGGCACCGCTCTGGTGGACACGGCAGTCGAGTTACTGGCGGCGGACCCGGCGTCGTCGACAACCCTGGCACGCGAGGTGTTCCTCGACCCGGGGTCTCTGACCGGCCGCCGCATCGCCGGCGCTGCGCACGAGGGCGACTCCATCGCCCGCCGCACGATGGAAGACTTCGCGCAATGGCTCGGCGTCGGGCTCTCGATGGTCAGCGACGTGTACGACCCCGATCTGATCGTGTTGGCCGGTGGAGTGGCGACGTCGTCGAGTCAGTTCCTGGCCCGCGCGACCGACAAGTACGCCGAGCTGGTGACCGGTGCGGGGCATCGGCCTCTCGCGCGGATTCGCAGTACGCAACTCGGTGAGGCAGCGGGCATGATCGGGGCCGCGGAGTTGGCCCGTGCGCAGTTCGTCACCGGGGTTCGGTGACTGTTCTTCGCCCGCTTCCTGTGACCTCTGTCCCGGGTTCGGAGATGATGTGGCTGGTGTCATAAACCGTGGGTACAGTTCACTACGCGGCACGGTTCGAGGAGGCACGGCCGCAGTCGATTCGCTCCAGGGCGAGGCGGCACCAAACGATTTCCCGACCATCTTCAGGGAGCATGTCAATGTGGTACTGGCTGGTTAAGTACATTTTCGTCGGCCCCCTTCTCATCGCCCTGGGTCGGCCCACGATCGAGGGTGCGGAGAACATCCCGACGGAGGGTCCGGTCATTCTGGCCAGCAACCACAAGGCCGTTCTCGATTCCTTCTATCTCCCACTCAAGACGCCCAGGCGCATCACCTTCCTCGCCAAGAGCGAGTACTTCACCGGACCGGGTCTCAAGGGTGCGTTCCAGAAGTGGTTCTTCACCGCGGTCGGTCAGGTGCCGATCGATCGCACCGGAGCCGACGCGGCACAGGACGCTCTCAACGCAGGTGTGCGCGTGATCGAAGCAGGCAAGGTTCTGGGTATCTACCCCGAGGGCACGCGTTCGCCCGACGCGCGGCTGTACAAGGGCAAGACCGGGATGGCGCGTCTGGCACTGCAGACCGGGGTCCAGGTGATCCCGGTTGCGATGATCGGTACCGAGAAGATGAACCCGATCGGTTCGCGAGTGTGGCGTCCGGCGAAGGTCACCATCCGAATCGGAAAGCCCATCGACTTCTCTCGCTTCGAAGGCATGGCCGGCAACCGTTTCGTCGAGCGTGCCGTCACCGACGAGGTGATGTACGACCTGATGTTGCTCTCCGGTCAGGAGTACGTGGACGTGTACGCCGCGTCTCTGAAGAAGGCTGCACCCGCGGCGGAGTCGGCTCCGACCGCGCAGCGTATTCCGGATTCCAAGGCAAGCTGAAGCTGCCGGCTCGCTCCGCGATCAGGGTGCGGGACGGGTGTCGGCCTTCGTATCGGTTCGGTCGGTCCTTCCGATCGCAGCAAGCGCGACGATCGACGCGAGAGCCCACCACACGTAGCCCGAGGCCGCGAACTGATCCACGAGCGGCCAGCCGAGGCCGCTCCATCGGCCCTCGCCGAGCTTCCAGTGCGGCGGGTAGAGAATCAACGCCAGCCCGACGGCCACCAGGGTCGCCAGCAGCGCACTGCGGCGGCGATAACCGAGAACGGCGAGCACAACGGTGAACGGGATGGCCCACACCCAGTGGTGTGACCACGAGACCGGCGACACCAGCAGACCGAACATGGCGTTGATCGTCAGCGCCAGCGCAGTCTCGCCTGCGGCAAAAGCTTTCCGCATCGCCACCGCCGCGATGGCGAGCACCACCACCGACAACGCGAGCCAGAGGATCGATCGGGGCACTTCGTCCAACCCGAGCCGTGCGAGCACTCCTGTGATCGACTGGTTGGGTGGGTAGGCCGGGCCGCCGATTCGGTCGGAATCGACGATCGTCTCGGTCCAGTACCTCACCGAGTCGGACCACGTGAGCGCGAAACCGATCGCGGTGAAGACCGCAAAACTCAGCACCGACACCACCGCTGCTCGAAAGTCCTTGCGCAACAGGAAGAACAGTACGAACACCGCGGGCGTGAGTTTGACGGCGGCCACGAGACCGATCAGCACACCTCGGGGCCACGGCGTCTTCTTCGGTAGGCAGTCCAGTGCAACGAACGCCATCAGCACGATGTTGATCTGCCCGTAGTTCAGCGTCGAGGTGACCGGCTCCAGTACGAGCACGGCCACCGCGAACGCGGCACCGGCAGACCACCACATCAGTGCGCGAGGGCGTACCCCGAGCGAGGTGAGAGTGACCACGATCGTCACCAGTAGCAAGAGCATGGACAGCACGGTGACCGCGATCGAGGCGGCGTACAGCGACACCGACGACAGTAAGCTGAAGATCGCCGCGGCGATCGGGGGATAGGTGAACGGCAGCGTGGTACCGGTCGCGATCGGAGGCAGTTGACCGTAGAGATCCCCGCCCTCGGCGAACACCTGACCGCCGAGTCGATACACGTCCAGATCCAGTCGGTAGTGCTCACCGATCGGACGCAGACCCGGGAAGCCGTTGAGATGGAACAGCACGCCCACGACGGCACCGATCAGCACGAGGACCCTGCTCGACGCCACCGCCCAACTCGGCCACCGGCGTCGCGTCGGCGCGGCAGGCTCCGGTGCTTCGGCGACCGGACGGTTGGTGTCGGGCGAGGTCACAACGTTCCCTTTCAGGGCTGTTCGGATCGTGGCTACCGGTACGTGGGGGGCGTGTCCAGGACGCGCTAGGGTGAGCCGCGTGCGCTACTTCTACGACACAGAGTTCATCGAGGATGGTCGCACAATCGAGTTGGTCTCGATCGGTGTGGTGTCGGAGGACGGTCGCGAGTTCTATGCGGTGTCCTCCGAGTTCGACCCCGAGCGCGCCGGCCGCTGGGTTCGACGCAACGTGCTTCCCAAGTTGCCACCGTACTCGTCGCCGCTGTGGATGAGCCGGTCGCGAATCCGGGACGAACTGCTCGAATTTCTAGTTCCGCACTACGGTGCCGAGGTCGAACTGTGGGCGTGGGTTGCGGCGTACGACCATGTGGCGCTCTGCCAGCTGTGGGGCTCGATGACCGAGTTGCCGCGTTCGCTGCCGCGGTTCACTCGTGAGCTGCGCCAGCACTGGGAGGATCGCGGCAGTCCCGAGCTGCCGTCGGTGCCGGACGACGCTCATGACGCCCTCGCCGACGCGCGGCACAATCTGGCGAAGTTCCAGGCGATCGAGGAGCACTCCTACCGCGGGTGAACACCCGTTGTCCTGCGGCTTCGGCGGTGCGAATATCCTGTAGCGGTGAACTGGACTGTCGACGTACCCATCGATCGCTTGCCCGACCTGCCGCCGTTGTCGCCGACGCTGCGCTCTCGATTGGACGATGCGTTGGCCAAGCCGGCTGCGCAGCAGCCGCAGTGGGATCCCGAGCATGCTGCCGACATGCGCAAGGTGCTCGAGAGCGTTCCTCCGATCACCGTCGCCGGTGAGGTGGAGGCGTTGTCGGACAAGCTCGCTGCCGTCGCTCGCGGTGAGGCGTTCCTGCTCCAGGGAGGCGACTGCGCCGAGACGTTCGTCGACAACACCGAGCCGCACATCAAGGGCAACATCCGCACGCTGCTGCAGATGGCGGTGGTGCTCACCTACGGCGCGAGCATGCCGGTGGTCAAGGTCGCCCGTATCGCGGGGCAGTACGCCAAGCCGCGTTCGTCGAACATCGACGCTCTCGGTCTGCAGTCGTACCGCGGCGACATGATCAACTCGCTCGTCGCCGACGAGAGCGTCCGCGGCCACGATCCGTCGCGACTGGTGCGCGCGTACGCCAATGCGAGCGCGGCGATGAATCTGGTCCGCGCGCTCACCGGTGCTGGCATGGCCGACCTGCACAAGGTGCACGACTGGAACCGCGAGTTCGTCGCGCAGTCGCCCGCCGGTGCGCGCTACGAGGCGCTCGCGGGGGAGATCGACCGCGGACTGCGGTTCATGGATGCCTGCGGCGTCTCGGACCCCAATCTGCACACCGCGCAGATCTTCGCCAGCCACGAAGCGCTCGTTCTCGATTACGAGCGTGCGATGCTGCGCCTGGACAACACCGACGATCACCCCAAGCTGTACGACCTGTCCGCGCACTTCCTGTGGATCGGCGACCGCACCCGCCAGCTCGACGGGGCGCATATCGCGCTGGCCGAGCTGATCTCCAACCCGATCGGTCTCAAGATCGGGCCCACGACCACGCCCGAGATGGCCGTCGAGTACGTCGAGCGTCTCGACCCCACCAACAAGCCGGGCCGTCTGACGCTGATCTCACGCATGGGCAACGGCAAGGTGCGCGACATCCTGCCCGCGATCATCGAGAAGGTTCAGGCCACCGGCCACCAGGTCATCTGGCAGTGCGACCCGATGCACGGCAACACCCACGAGGCGTCGACCGGCTACAAGACGCGGCACTTCGACCGCATCGTCGACGAGGTGCAGGGGTTCTTCGAGGTCCACAACGGCCTCGGAACGCATCCGGGCGGAATTCACGTCGAACTGACCGGCGACAACGTCACCGAGTGCCTCGGCGGTGCCCAGGACATCTCGGATCTCGACCTCGCCGGTCGGTACGAGACGGCCTGCGACCCGCGGCTGAACACGCAGCAGAGCATCGAACTGGCATTCCTCGTCGCCGAGATGCTTCGCGACTGATCAGGGCAGCGAGACGACCTTGACCTCGGAGCCCGGTTCCACGCGAGAACCGGCTCCGGGGCTCTGGCTGATGACCAGAGATCCGTCGGTGTCCACCACCTGACGGACGTCGATGGGCAGGCCCAATGTTTCGAGGGTGGTCCGGGCCGAGCCCACCGACCGGCCGAGCAGCGACGGCACGGTGACGGCATTGGACACCTCGAGCACCGCGGTCGACCCGGATCTCACCGTCTCGCCGGCTTCCGGCGTCGTCCCGATCGCCTTTCCGCCGTCGGTGTCCTCGTCGAAGGTCTCTCGAACCTCGCCGACGGTGATGCCGACCGATTCCAGCGTCGTTAGGGCCTGGTCCACGCTCTGCCCACGTACGTCGGGTACCTCGACCGGCGGCGCGCCTTTGCTGCGTAGGACCGTGACCGAGCTGCCGGTGGTCAGGACCGTGCCCGGCGGTGGGTCCAGTGCCGCGACTCCGCCGATCGGTGCGGACGTACTGAAGGCCTCGCCGCCGTCGACGGGTGTGAAAGTCCGGTCTCGCAATTGCTGTTCCATGTCTTCGACGGATGCGTCCGCGTCGATGGATGGAACCGTGGGGCTACCCAAGGACACCAGGAGAAACACTGTGTCGCCCTTGGCAATTCGCGATCCGCCGGTGGGGTCGGTGCCGATGAGAAGATCGGTGTCCACCGAGTCGGAGTAGGTTCCGCGCACCGCGGCTTCGAGGCCGGCCGCCTCCACGGCGCTGGTGGCACCGGTGGTGTCGAGCCCGTCCACCATCGGGACAGCTGTGTATCGACCGGAGCCCATCCACCAACCGCCGAATCCGACCAAGACGGCGAGCAGGGCGACGACGAGGAGCCAGATGACGATCGCGCGGCGCGATCGTTGGCGATCGGCGTCGAAGTCGGGGAACTCGTAGTGCCGTCGGCCGGTCGGGGGTGGCCCTGGCGGCGGCCCGTCGAACGGTTCCTGGCTGTCATCGACGCCTCGGGACGTGGGCGAGGTGACCACCCGGGTGTGCTGCACCCCGTGTTGCTGGGGCGGGGGCGGAGAATTGTCCACGACCTGGGTGTGAGCGGACGGCGGACGGTTGCCTGCCACCGTCGTCGGTGCTCCGGCCGCGGCCGAGCTCAGGTGCTCGGCCGAGCGTTTGGGTGCGGGCACGCGATACTCGGGCAGTGCGAGCGCCGACGCGGCAGCGCGCAGGGCACGGGCCATGTCGTCGGCATTGCGGTACCGGTGCTCCGGGTCGCGGACGGTGGCCCGTTGGACCACCTCGTCGAACTGCGGGGGAACGCCGGCGATGAGGGTGGAGGGGCGCGGTACGTCGTTGTCGATGCGCTGGTAGGCGATGGACAGTGAGGTGTCGCCGGTGAACGGTGTGCGTCCGGTCAGAAGCTCGAACAACACGACACCGACGCCGTACACGTCGCTGCTCGCGGACGCGGAGCCGGTGGTGACCTGCTCGGGAGACAGGTACGCGGCGGTGCCCAGAATCACACTGCTCGACGTCACGGTGGAGGCAGCGATGGCCCGGACGAGACCGAAGTCGGCGATCTTCACGTCGCCGTCGTCGCTGATCAGGATGTTCTCGGGTTTGATGTCGCGGTGCACGAGGCCGGCTCGGTGGGCGACGGCGAGTGCGTCGAGGACCGGGCGAACGACGGCCGCTGCAGCGTGCGGGGGCATCGGACCGCGCTCGCGCAGCAGTTCACGCAGAGTTCCGCCCTCGACGAGTTCCATGACGAGGAAGGCGTGTTCGCCGTCGCGCCCATGGTCGTAGACGGCAACGAGGCCCGGGTGGCTGAGCCTGGCCACGGCCCGTGCCTCGAACTCGAAGCGCTGCACGAACTGGGGGTCCTCGGCGAACTTCGGGTCCATGATCTTCACCGCCACTGGGCGGTCGAGCCTGGTGTCGAGTCCGCGGTAGACCGTCGACATACCGCCGCGCGCGATCGGTGCGTCTATTCGGTATCGACGATCGAGCATCGAACCCGGTATCACCGAACCTCCCCTCGTCGTCCACTCGTCTTCCGGCTCGGTCGCCGGACACTGAAGACGATCGTATCGGTGCCGGGGATGCCGACCGACGATCGTGGTTTGTGTCTCGGACCGGCTGGGTCGGCTGCACAGGAGTGGAGCCTGCGGAACGACCCGGCTGTGACGCTTTTGAAGTCTCGATGCCGGACCCGTTAACGTTACCTGCGTGAGTGCCATTCCCTATGCCGACGACGTGCTCGATCCGTCGGAGTCCGTGCTGCAGTTCGCCGATGTCGCGAAGATCCTCGACGTCCCCAAGACCCGCGTCGAACAGCTCGTCCGAGATCGCCAGTTGCTCGCCCTGAAGCGTTCACGCGTGCCCGTCGTGCCGGAACAGTTCCTCGATTCGAGCAAGGGCACCATCGTCAAGGGGCTGCCCGGTCTCCTGGCCGTGCTGCACGACGGCGGCTACGAGGACGAGGAAATCCTGCGGTGGCTGTTCACCGAGGACGACAGCCTGCCGGGTGCACCCGTCGCTGCTCTGCACGGCGACCTGATGCGCGAAGTGATCAGGCGCGCACAGGCCATGGCCTTCTAGCGAACCGTCGCGCGCTTGAAGCCGGTGACGGCGAACTGCGGCAGCGCTATGCGCGCTCTGGTCCACTGCGGCACCGTCGCGCGTTGGGAGAGCACACGGTAGCCCTGTGACTCGACCTCGTCGAGTATGCGGCCGTACAGAATCGACGCCGTGCGCATCGACGGCCGCACTCGCGGATCCAGCATCTCGATGCCTGCATCGGACGTGCGGTAGATCGAGCGGGTGACGGCGATCAGGTGTGCGAGGGCGCGGGTGACCCTGGCGTCGACACTGCCCGTGGTGCGGCACCACCGGAGTAGTTTTTCGTCGACGCCGAACGCCGCGAGCTCGTCGGTGGGCAGGTAGATGCGGTCGCGATCGAGGTCCTCACCCATGTCGCGGATGAAGTTGGTCAGCTGGAACGCCTCGCCCAGGGCTGCGGCCGGGGGCTCGGCCACGGACCGCTCGACGACGGTTCCCAGGATCGGCAACATCTGCAGTCCGATCACGGCGGCGGAGCCGTACATGTACTCGCGCAACTGCTCCATCGTGCGGTAGCGCGAGACGAACATCGGACTCCCCGGAATGTCCATACGCATCGAGTGCATGAACGCGAAGAAGTAGTCGTGCGGAATGTCGTAGCGCGCCACGGTGTCGCACAACGCGCTCAACACCTGATCGGACACGCTGTCGGACAGGGGTTTTCCCGCCAATGCGTCGCGCACCCTGGATTCGATCACGTCGAGTTCGACGATGCGACGGGCGTTGAGCTCGTCCGATCCCACGGCGATGTCGGTGCCTTCGAGGTCGACGATGTCGTCGACCATCCGGGCGAACCCGTACAGCGCGTGTACGCCTGCGCGCTTGTCGGTGGGGAGCAGGCGAGTGGCGAGGAAATACGTCTTGCCGTGTTGGGCGTTGAGTTCGCGGCAGATGCGGTACGCCGCGTGCAGTTCAGGATCGATACCGTCGAGTTCTTTCATCATGCGGCCCTCATGACGTGGATTCGTCTCCGGTCGGTTCCGTTGCTGGGGTCTTGGGCGCGTTCGGCACGGCACGGTGTTCCCTGGATCGGTCCGATCGTAAACGCAGCGGATCGACGCGTGTCAGCGCCAGAGCTGCGACGACCGCGGCGAAGATCGCCAGTGCGACGTGTCCGAAGGTGTACAGGCCGATCGATCCGTCGGGTTGGAAGACGAGCATGAGCCACGTCGACAGACCCGTCAGGATCATCAGGGTCGTGCGCGAGAGGGCGAAGCCTGCGGCGATCGCCAGTGGCCACGAGTAGTACCAGGGCAGGGCTGCGGGGGAGAGCACGACGGTGGCGACCAGGGCGATCAGGATGCCCTTGACCGCATCGCGTTCGGATCTGCGGCCCAACCACCAGGCCACCGCCAGAACGACCACCAGCGCTATCGCGCACAGCAGACGAGTCACATCGAGAACGGGTCCGAGGCGGAGATCGAGGAACCACGACGTGCCGACGGTTACCAGGTGCGCCAGGATCGTGGGCAGCGAGAGCCAGTTGATGATCTTGGCCGATCCGGAAAGAGCGGTCAGCCAACCGATTCCGACTCCGGCGATCACCGACGCCACGGCGAACACGGCAATGAAGACGGAGGCTCCGATGCCGGCGGTCTTGACGAACGCCAGGACGGGCGACATCGGCTTTCGTCCCTCCGCCTGTGCCTTCTCCCGCAGATGGAGCATCCAGATCCACACCAGGAAAGGCAGCGCGAGGCCTGCTGTGGCCTTGATCGCCACCGCGATGGCGACCAGCGCGATGCCGCCCACGTGTCGATGCTCGAGCGTCAGCACGATTCCCGCGGTCATCAGGCCCACCATGAGCAACTCGTTGTGCACCCCGCCGATCAGGTGGATCAGGACCAGAGGGTTGAGGACGGCGAGCCACACCGCGGTGGTCGCTCGGCCGCCGAGGTGCTTCGCCAGCCGCGGAACCGCCCACATCATCAATGCCAGACCCGGCAACATCGTCAGGCGCAGCAACATGGTTCCAGCGATCACGTTGTCGCCGGTCAGGCTGGTGATTCCGCGGCCGAGCAGCAGGAACAACGGGCCGTACGGCGCAGTGGTGGTGGTCCAGACATTGCTGACGTTGTCGAGCAGAACTCCCGGATTGGCAACGGGGCCAACGGCATACGGATCGAATCCGTCGCGGAGCAGAGCGCCCTGCGCCAGGTACGAGTACGCGTCGCGGCTGAACATCGGCACCGACAGCAGTAGCGGTGCGGTCCATGCCGGGACGATCCAGCGCAGTTCACCCACCGTGGTGCGGCCGTGCAGAGTCGCACGCCCGAGCCGAACCCAGGCGGTGATCATCAGCAGTACGCCGACCCAGACGATGATGGTCGACAGGACGAATCCGTGGCCGAATCGCAGCCACGACAGGTGCATCTCCTCGAGCAACGGATCGCGCCTGCGCACACTGCCGGCCCCGAACCCGCCGAACACGATGCACACGGCGCCGACCACACCGAGTATCGCGGCCTTGCCCTCGGGACTGCGAAGGAAGTTGCCCGTTGCGGTCAGTCTGGACGGTCGTGGCGAATCCGAGGGCAGGGGGCCGCCCGACGATCGATCCTCGGAGGTGGAGTGCGACGAGATCGAAGACATTGCCGCCTGCTCCTCCTCTGCAACGAGTTGTGGGTCGAGATCCGTACGCCGGCCGATGGTTCACGCCGACCACCGAACGATCATGGTCGCAGCAATGAGCGCGACCGGCAAACGATCGCGCTCAGCTTAGTTGGTCGACGCAGTCAATCGAACGAACCTACCGTCCCGTGCGCCCCGTCACCCGCTCTGCGGCGAGCTTTCCCGACACCAGAACCGTGGGAACGCCCACTCCGGGCGTCGTGCCCGAGCCGGCGAGAACCACGTTGTCGAGCCCGGCGACCATGTTCTTGCGTCGGAACGGCCCGGTCTGCCGAAACACGTGCGCCGACGAGAACGGCGAACCGGAGATCATGCCTTTCTGCGCCCAGGTCTCGGGAGTGTCGATGTGGTCGAGTGTGAATCCGTCGAGTAGACCCTTGTACCCCCGACCTTCCATGGTCGTCAGGATCTCGCGAAGGTACGGCTGCGCCAATTCGTTCCAGGGAAGGGGCGCGCTGTCGAGATTGGGGCACGGTGCGAGGATCGACACCGGCTCGCATCGAACACCGTCACGCACCATCTCGAGTTGGGTATCGCTGACCGACGGTCGGGTGATCAGCAGCGACGGATCGGCCATCAAGGACCCCTTGCCCGCCTTTGCGGTGATCCGGCGGAAGGTCTCGGCCCACTCGTCACCGAAGTCGATGGTGTGATGTGCGCGGGCGGGCCACGTCGCCGTCACGTCGGCGGGAACGGTTCCGTGCGCGACGACCGCCGACGGCGAGACGACGCCGTATCCGTTCCGGCGGCCCTTCTTCGACACCGACGCCCGGTCGAGCAGTCGGTCGACGACGGGCAGGTCCGCGGTGAGAACGAGTGCGTCGCACGCGATTCGACCGCCGGCTGCGGTGATCACGGAGTCCGCACGACCTCGGTCGACGGTGATGTCGACGATCTCGGTGCCGAGTTCGAGCGTGCCACCCGCGGTGACGAACGCGTCGGCCATGGCCCGTGCGATGGCCGCCATGCCGCCTTCGGGGAAGAACACCCCGAGCGAGGTGTCCATGTGTGCGATGGCTCCGTAGACCGCGAGCGCCTTCTGAGGTGCCATGCCGGCGTAGAGCGCCTGGAACGTGAACACGCGGCGCAGGCGAGTGTCCTTCAGGAACTTGTCGACGCGTGGCCCGAGGCGGCCGAAGCCGCCCAGTCTGGTCAGCGTCGCGGTGTCGGAGATCGCAGCTTTCGATCCCACGAGATCGAGCGGTGAATCGAAGTTCGAGTCGATGAAGCGGTCGAACTCGGCGTCGAAGATGTCGGCGAGCCAGCGTCGCAGTTCTCGATATCCCTGCGCCTCGGCCGGGCCGCAGGTTCGCTCGACCTCGGCCGCCATGGCCTCGGGATCGGAGTAGACGTCGATGGACGTGCCGTCGGCGTAACGCGTGTGATAGGACGGCGACAGAGCGGTCAGCCGAATCGGCGGCGTGGTCGACTCGAAGTCGGCGCCCACGGCGGCGAGCGCCTCGAGCACGAGGTTCGGCATCGTGAGCACGCTCGCGCCGTTGTCGATGTCGTACAAGTGCGTTCCGTCGGCGTCCGATACCGGGTACACCCCGACGCGGCCGCCCACGGTCTCGTCGCGCTCGACGATGGTGACTTTCCTGCCTGCTCCCAGCAGATGCAGACCGGCGGCCAGGCCGGCCAAACCGGCTCCCACGACGACCACGGTGTCGGTGGTGCCGGAGACCGTGCGGATCGAAGTCATGACGCTCTCTTTCAGTACTGCCGTTGGATGGCGGCGGTTGCCATGGCGCGCAGGTGCGCGGCAGCGACCGGTTCGATCGAACTGTTGTCGAGGGCGGCAACGGCCCGGGTCCCGAGCTCGTCGATCTGTTTCTCGACCGCGTCCACTGCGCCGAGTTCGACGAGGATGGAACGGATGTCGGCCACTTCGTTCGCGTCGAGTTCGGTTCCGAGGCTGGCCCTGATCGTGGCTGCACGATCCGGCCGGGTCCGGTCGGCTTTCTGCAGCGCCAGCGCGATCAGCACGGTGCGTTTGCCCTCGGTGATGTCGTCGCCCGACGGTTTGCCGGTGACCTCGGGATCGCCGAACACCCCGAGGAGGTCGTCGCGCAGCTGGAACGCGATTCCGATGTCCGCACCGAAGTTGCGGTAGGCCGAGATCAGGTTCTCGTCGGCATCGGCGAGGACTGCGCCGAGATGCAGCGGCCGCTCGACGGTGTAGGCAGCGGTCTTGTATCGGTTGACTCGCATGGCAGCCGCGACACTCTCGTCGGTGCCTGCCTCGGCTTCGATGTCGAGCAACTGGCCGCCGAGAACCTCCGTGCGCATCGCCGACCACACCGGTTGGACCCGTCGTGCGGCATCGGCGTCGATGCCGGACTCGCGCAGGAGATCGTCTGCCCAACACAGGGCGAGATCGCCGACGAGGATCGCTGCCGATTCACCGAAATGGTCCGCGCCGCCGGACCACCCCGCGTCTCGGTGCCGTTGGGCGAACCCGACGTGCACGGTCGGGAAACCGCGTCGGGTACTGGAGGAATCGATGATGTCGTCGTGGATGAGGGCGCAGGCCTGGATCAGTTCGAGCGCCGAGCACGCCCGCAGCACTGCGTCCGCTCGGGCACCGGTGGATTCACCGCCTGCACCGAGCCATGCGGTCCAGGCGAACGCAGGGCGCATGCGCTTGCCACCGCGAAGTACGAAGGCCTCGAGGTCGGCCACCGCAGCGGGATAGCCGCCACCGACGGTGTCGACGACATCTCGGCGTGAGGTGAAGAACTCGGCGAGCGTCGCGTCGACGGCCGTGCGCATCGCCTTCGGGTCGTGCGCGGCGGCGGGAGTGTCGACTACGGGTGAAGAAAAGTCTCCGGACAGGACGATCCTCCAAGGTTGCTGTGGATTGCGTGAATTCTCATTCCACAGTAATGGCCGTGGAAACCCTGGACCGACCTGCAGCGAACATCTGTCGTCAGGGATGCCCGACGGGCTTCGGTGGGCCGCAACCTATGATCTTCGGGTGAGCGAAGATTCCGTCAGGGGGCGGTCGAGTCGAGGATTCGTGACGAGAACACCGTCCATCGTCGACCGACTACGGACAGAACCCGAGGCCAGGATCCCGTTCTCGGTGGAGTTCTCGCCTCCGCGAGACGCGGCCGCCGAGGCCAGGCTGTGGCGGGCGGTCCGTGAGTTCGAACAACTTCAGCCCGCATTCGTGTCGATGACCTACGGCGCGGGGGGCTCCACCCGTGATCGGACGGTGCGTGTCACCGGGCAGATCGCCGAGGAGACCACCCTTCTGCCTGTGGCGCATCTCACTGCTGTCTCGCACAGTGTGGACGAGCTGCGATCCATGGTGGGGTCGTACGCGGACCGCGGTATCACCAACATCCTCGTACTTCGCGGAGATCCCCCCGGAGATCCGCTCGGCGACTGGGAGAAGCATCCGGACGGTGTCGAGTACGCCGAGGAGCTCGTCCGGCTGGTTCGCGATCTCGGCGACTTCCACGTCGGCGTGGCGTCGTTCCCCGAAGGGCACCACCGCGCAGGCGATCTCGAACAGGACACCCGATGCCTGGTCGGGAAGTTGCGGGCGGGAGCGGAGTACTCGATCACTCAGATGTTCTTCGATGTGGACGACTACCTGCGTCTACGTGATCGTGTGTCGGCGTTCGACGCCGAGCAGGGTGCCAAGCCGATCATTCCCGAGATCATGCCCATCACCTCGCTTCGGTCGGTTCGCCGGATGCTCGAGCTCTCGGGCACGACGCTTCCGTCGCACCTGGACGAGAAGTTCACGCGCGCAGCGGGATCCGGCCCCGAGGAGGACCGCGCCGCGGTGCGAGAAGTGGGCATCGAACTCGCGACGAACATCGGTGAGCGCCTGATCTCCGAGGGCGCACCCGGACTGCACTTCATCACTCTCAACTTCGCGCGCGCGACGCGTGAGGTGCTCAGCAACCTGGGGCTTGCAGCCGCGAGAGTGTGAGACGGTCAGGTGTGCGGCGCAGGCATCGGGCGCGACTTCCACGACAGCGAGCCGCGACGCCTGCGCACGTGGGACTCTGCGACGAGTCCGACGAAGGCGAGAATCGAGACCGGGTGCAGCGCGGCGTCGACTACGTCGCCCACCCCGAACCGCGATCCCGTCTCGCGCCGCCGCACGGACATCCGTGACACCGTGCCTGCGAGATAGCCGGCGCAGCCGAGGCGACGCGCGACACCCGAGGAGGTGAGCGCAGTGATCGGGGGCAGCACGTACACGACGGTCAGTGCCAGGGCCGCCGCTACCGAACCGGCCGGTCCACCGAACTCGTTCCACAACCACCTGCTGTAGCCGGACCGCAACTCCGCTGCCGATCGGTACATCCGGCATCGAACGAACCCCGCACCCGACGCCACCGCGGTCGAGAACCCCCGCCGACGCAGAGCGCGTGCCAGATCCAGGTCCTCGGTTGCGCTCGCGGCGACGCAGCCGTGGCCCCCCACGGCCCGGTAGGCGGCGGCGTCGAAAGCCATGAACTGCCCGCAGGCGACCGTCATCGACGGTGCGAGCGTCGCGTTGCCGAGAGGGACGGGAAGCGTGGACATCCACGACCATGCGAGCAGGGGCTGGACCAGTCGCTCGACGGTGCTCTCGGCCAGTTGCTCCGGCCACGGGCACAGCAGGGAGGCACCGCTCCGTCGCAGCATGCGGGCCGCTGCCGCCACGGCCTCCGGTTCCAGGCGCACATCGGCATCGACGAACACGATCAACGACGTCGTCGGGTCGTCCTCGTCGGCCAGTCTCGCGAGCTCGGCGCACGCGGCGGCCTTACCGGTCCAGCCGGCCGGGGGAGCGACACCGGAGGTCACGACGCGAATCCTCGGATCACCGCCTGCAGCCGCGCGGGCAGCGGAGGCCGTTCCGTCGGTCGAGTCGTCGTCGAGGACGATCACTCGCAGATCCGTGCACGATCGTTGCTTCGCGAGATCGCCGATCAGCGCGGGAAGCGTCGCGGCCTCGTTGCGGGCGGGAACACAGACGACGACGCTTTCGGTGACGTCCTGCTCCGGGGAGTGCAGGCTCGGCATGAACCGAGAGTTGAACTCCGACACCGCGGCCGACGCAGCCGCGAGGACGGCAGCGGTCGCCGTCGTTCGCGCGAGCACGCGGTCTTTCACACAGATGTTCTCTCGGTCGAGCTTCCCGGCTCGGTACCGCGCGAGCCGCGGCCCCGCAGCGGTGGATTGCGCGACACCCAGGCCATGGCTCCGACGATGGCCGCGACACCGACCGTCACCCCGCCCACGATGCCGGCCCAGCCGGCGAAGCTTCTGGTGTTGGGATCGGGATAGTTGACCTCGGCGCGCACCGAGGTGACCTCGCCTGCCGGCAACTTCCAGGAGATCGAGTTGTCGCTCTCGCGGGTGCCGTTGGTGGTGCCGATGCGGGCCGGGAACGCGATGGTGAACTGTACGTCCGTGCCCTGAACCGGAACGGAGGACAGATCGGCGTTGCCGGCAAGAGTGACGGTGTCACCCGATCGCTGCAGTGTCAGCTGGAACGATCCGGCCGCGTTCTGGAAGATCGAGCCGAGGGTCTGCACGTCGCCGAACGAGAGATCGTCGAAGATGGCCTGCGATCCGACGTATCCGTCCTGGTCGTACGGCTCGACGCGAACCTTGTCCTCGATCGAGGAGGGAACCACCAGTTCCGGGCCGGTGTCGGAGTCCGATGTCGGCACGCTGGCCGCCACGATCTGACCTGCGACACGGTCGTTCGCCGACACGCCCATCGTGACCTGCACGCGCAGGCAACCGGCCAGCATCGGCGCGACCAGCAGGGCCAGTGCGACCACCGAGAGAACGCGGCGGCGGTGGGTTCGATGAGGTGTTCGCGATGTCGACTGCACAGCGACATCGTGCCAGGGCATCGAGGTGATGTCAGTCGGCAGGGGTTGTCAGCGAGGCGTGTCGGGTGTTCCTGGACAGACGGGCATTCCACAGCAGTGGTATGCCGACGACGCCCATGACGACGAATCCGTACACCGCCGAGAAGCGAAGCTCCGGACCGTCGAGGAACACCGCGTGCGCGAGCGCCGACCCGAGCCACGTCCACAGGAACAATCCGATGGGCACTGCGTCGTCGGACGACCGGGGGCGACCGACGGCGCGGTCGAGCGATTCCATCACCGCAGCCATCAGCGTCGCCACCACCAGCCAGCCGAGGTAGTTGGTCAGCGGAATCGACGGCACACCCGGCAGCCCGACCGAACCGGCGGTCCAGGTCCACTGTCCGTCGGTGACCATCTGTGGATCCAGATAGAGGTCCCAGCCGACCATCCCCACCGCCACGGCCACGATTCGCAGTGCGGTGGCGCGCGCCTGCGTCGTGTCGAGACGGCCGACGACGAAGGTCACTGCACACCAGATCGGGTAAAACCCGGCCGTCCACGCCAGAGGGACCACGACGGGTACCTCGAACAGGCTCGGGCCCAAGCGATTCTGCGCGTAGAAGTATTCGCCGAACGGGATCCCGGTGGCCGTGCCGACGAGTTCGGACGCGAACCCGGTTCCTGCGGTCACGACGACGAGAACGGTAGCCCACACGACACCGCGGTTCAGCGCCGCGTGCAGGATCGACGCGAGCGCGAGCAGGGCCACCACCGCCACCGTCACTGCGTCCCTGGTCGATCCCGACACCAGTGGGTAGAGGATCTGGCAGCCCACGGCAGCGGCCGCCACGACGATCGGAACGACCTTCATTCCCGTTTCCTTCCGAAGAACGTGCGACGGCGGGCTGCGCGGGCGTCGGCGATCGCGATTCGGGCCGCCGACCGACCACTGGCCGCGGTGACCCCTCCGCCGGGGTGGGTCGATGCGCCGGTGAGATAGAGCCCGTCGGCACCGGGGACCCGATGCCCGGCCAGTCGAGGATGCGGCCGCCACATCATCATCTGGTCCAACGACATGTCCAGGTGCATGATGTTGCCTCCGATCAGACCGAGCTCACGCTCGATGTCCGGCGGCGATTGAACGAACCGATCCAACACGGACTCGGCGAAACCGGGTGCGTACCGGTCCAGTTCGGCCACGATTCGATCTGCCTCGAACTCGGCCAACGAGCGCTCGCCCGGAACGTCCGATCGCCACTGCCTGCCGTCGGCGAGGGTATGGGGATGCCACTGCGACCACAGTGAGATCTGGTGCTGTCCCGGCGGTGCGATGGTGGGATCGAGTGCGCTGAAGGACATTCCCAGCACGGCCGGGGTGGGCGGCAGGTCGCCGGCCAGGGCGTGCCCGTGTGCCAACCGCAACTGGCTGCGGTCGCGTACCAGCAGCGCCAGACCGTGGGTGCCGTCCTCGATGCGGTCGGCACTCGGGTACGTCGGAAGAGCGTCGGTGGCCAGTCTGACCGCAGTACCGATCCCCGGTCCTACCCGAATCGTGCTGCGCCACGGGGCGATCTGCGCCGAGTCGTGTCCACCGGCTTCGAGAAGGTCGAGGGTGGTCAGGATGTGGCAGCCGGCCACGACGATGCGGCTGTCGATCTCCCGTCCCGACGCGGTCCTGGTGGTCCAGCCGTGCGGGCGGCGTACGAGCGAGGTGACCGCGTCGCCGAGTGTCAGTTCGGCACCGTCGCGTTGCAGCCGAGCGATCATCGCCTCGGTCAATGCTCCGCTGCCGCCGACGGCGCGGCCCGGCGGAAGGGTGTGCATGAGGGCAGCGAAGCCGACCATCGGTGCGGTACCGGGCTCGGACATCGGCGGACCCGACTGAGCGCCGAACCACGCGAGCGCAGCCTTGAGTCGTTCGCTCGAGAACATCTCGTCCAACAGGGAATCGCCGGTGGCGAGGAACTCACGCGAGAGCATGCTTCCGCCGTCGGGGGCACCGAGGCCCCAGAAGGATCGGAGCAGTTTCGGACCGGTGGGCGGCCCACCGAACGCACGCATGGTGCGTTCGCTGCGGGGACCCCAGACGGAGACGAACGTTCGGTAGGCGCGCGCGTCGGCTGCGCCGCAGGCGGCGGCGATGGACTCGCAAGTTCGTTCCAGGTTGCGGTGGAAGACGATTCCGCGTTCGTCGGTGCCGACGGCTCCCGGCGCGAACGCCCAGGGGTCGCAGTCGATGTAGCGCAGTCCGAACTCGGCGAGGCCGAGCTCCTCGATGATGCCTGTGTGCCGAATCATGATGTGTGCCGACGAACCACGGTCCACTCGGTGGCCGGGAAAGCGTTCCACCGTCGAGACCGCGCCGCCGGCGAGGGAGTCGCGCTCGAGAACCTCGACCGACATGCCGGCATCGGTCAGGTAACAGGCGGAGGTCAGGGCATTGTGGCCGGAGCCCACCACCACAGCATCGATCACACCCTCAGGCTACTGGCCCGTCGAGGGGCAACCGGCGGCCCAGGACCGCGAAGGGTCGTCGGTCGCCGCTGAAGGTGAAGTCGCGCAGTACGTCCGCGAAGCCGAGCCTGCGGTAGAGCCGCCAGGCTCGGTTGTCCTCCTCGGCTACTTCGGGTGTGGACAACATCACGTTGGCCGCCGAGACGCCGCGCAGCAGTCGGCTGCACAGTCGTCCACCGAGACCGTGCCCCTGGGCGCTCGGGAGAACGTGCAACTCGGTCAGCTCGAAGTAGTCCCCGAGCATGGCTTCGACGGTCTGCGGGGAATGCCCCGTGCGCCGTAATCCGTCGCGAACCTGTTGATGCCACCACTGGTGCGCGGCACCGTGGTAGCCGTACGCGACGGCCACCAGCGAATCGGGCTGTGTCGGATCGGCGTTCGGGAGCAGTGCGCCGACGGCTCGCCAGCCCGGGCGGTGCAGGTGTTCACTCCACATCGGGGCTCGGCTCTGTTCGGTTCCACGCGGATAGCCCATGGCCTCGACGTAGATGGACAGTGCCTCGAACAGCCGCTGGCGGAATTCCGGGGGCGTCAGATCGACCAGGTACGGCGTTGTCCGCGCATCGGTGACGACTGTTCTCAACCTTTCTTCGGCAACTTGTCGGTGGGCACGGCTATATTGAATGTGTCGAACGGGTGTTCGACAATCGGGGCCGAGTGCGCCGGTGGCTTCGGCTCGTATGTCGAGTCGGATTCTTCCGGAGTTCGACTGTAAGGCTTCGCCACGGTTCCGGCCGCGCCAGGTGCGCGCCGGAGATTCGAACTGGAGGTGTTCGAGTATGACGATCACGAAGGCATTCGATGCCGGAGTGCGGTCGCCGGTGTCGCGTCAGGCTCAGATTCTGCTGGGCCGGGCCGATGCTTTGCTGTCCGAGTCCATCGGGGAGAGCGATGCCGGAGATCGATTTCTCGGTAGCTACGCCGCTGCACTGAAAGGCGCGGCAGCTGTGCTGGCGTCGTTGCCGAATTCGATCGGCGCGCGTCCTCGTTCGCGCAGTGCGTGGGTGTTGATGGCAAAGGCGGCACCGGATCTCGCCGTCTGGGCCGACTATTTCGCGTCTTTCTCCGCCACCAGGGCGGCGGTCGAGGCCGGCGCGTCGAGCACGATCGCCGATCTCGATGCCGACGATTTCCATCGACACGTCGGTCGTTTTCTGAACTCGATCGAGGACCGACTCGGCGGGCAGGCTCGATTCGCGTCCGTCGACCCCATGACGGCGCCCCTGTCTGCGTAGCGCACCGAGCTGGACGTCAGGTGACAATCGCCACGTCATCGGGTGTTCGCCCAAGGTTTTCGGGACGTGCGTCTCGAAAACTTCGGTGTTTCTCAGGAACACATCGACCGAGTAGGTGGTAAGCGGCCGATTCAGCTCGTATCATCGACAGCAGGTAGCCGCCAAGGTCAGCTTCCCGTCGTTTCGGAACCGAAATGACCTTCAATATCTGTGCAGGGGGAGGTACCGTGCCACTCTCCGAGCACGAGCAGCGCATGCTCGACCAGATCGAGAGCGCTCTCTACGCCGAGGATCCCAAATTCGCGTCTCATGTGAGGGGCGGTCGCGTACGTGCGGCGTCGAGCAGGAGGCGCTTTCAGGCTGCCGCGCTGTTCGTAGTGGGACTCGTGTTGCTCGTCGCCGGTGTTGCATTGTCGACGAACAGCCTGGCTTTTCTCGTCGTCAGTCTCATCGGCTTTTTGTTCATGTTCGGTGCCGGGGCACTGTTCCTGTTCGGCGGTTCCAGCAAGGGAGCCGCAGCGTCGCAGGACGAGGGCAGCGCATCCAACGATGCTGCCGAGACGTCCGGGCGTGGTACCGGACAGAAATCGAAGGGTGGTCGCAAGGGCGGCAGCTTCACCTCTCGCATGGAAGATCGGTTCCGTAAGAGGTTCGAGCAGGACTGAGTCGACCGGGTTTCGCCGAACCGACCCTAATCGGCTCGTCTCCACAACTTCACGCGTCAACGTAGAACAGCATCTCACCCTCGGGTGAGGTGCTGTTGTCGTTTCTGCCCTCGAACGGACGCCGCCCGATCGACTGCAGCCCTCCGCTCCGCGTCGAGGGCCGGTTCGCGTGTTCGCGCGCGGGAGTTGTGGGACACGTCCCCCACTGTCACCCACGCTCCCCACTTTTCCCCACCGAGGCCCCACCGAGGGGCCGAGATCGACCGTCGTCCACCACCGTAGGTGCTGTGTGCCTGGTCAGGCTGCTTCGATGCTGGACTCGTGCGCCGTGGCGTCCGGTTCGAGCCCTCGGAATCGCCCGCGGTATCGCTGACGGCAGCGCCGATCTTCTACGTCTTGACCAGCGCAGACAGTGACTTCTCCAAAGTTTTCCGGCCATGAATGGTTCGAAGTGGGGGAGAGTGGGGTAAAGTGGTCCGCAGCGGAGAGTCGAGGCTGGAGGTGGCGAGTGTTTCTCGGTACCTACACGCCGAAGCTCGACGACAAGGGTCGACTCACGTTGCCGGCCAAGTTTCGGGACGCGCTTGCAGGAGGGGTCATGGTGAGCAAGGGGCAGGATTTCAGCCTCGCTGTCTACACCGCGGCCGACTTCGCGGAGCGCTCTCGGAAGTTGACGGCGGCTTCTCGTGCCAACCCCAAAGCTCGTGCCTACGTTCGCCAGTTCTTCTCGGGAACAGACGAACAGCGGCCGGACGGACAGGGACGCATCACCATCAGTCCCGAGCATCGCCGCTATGCGGGGCTCGAACGAAACTGCGTGGTGATCGGTTCGATGGACTTCATCGAGATCTGGAACGACGAAGCGTGGGCGCGCTACTCCGCTGAGAACGAGCAGGATTTCTCCGACGCTTTCGACGAGTCCCTCGGAGGGATCTTGTAGCCCGACCAGGTCGCCTGCGAGTGCAGCGAGGCCTCTGCCCGATCAGAACCCTGACGTTCTTCCCCAACGCCAGGTTTCGCAGATCAGGACCCTGACGTTCTTCCCCAACGCCAGGTTCCCTATCGGACAGGGACCTCGAAGCATTCGTATCGGCCTCGGTGGGCGACCTGCACGGCCCGGACCCGGGCGAGAAGTACGTACGCGCGACCGGGAGGAACCATGACGGAGGGCACCGGGCCGGACGAGAGCGACTCGTCCGCCGACCGAACCCATCGTCGATCCTCGGGCCCGGTCCACGTTCCGGTTCGTCTCGAGCGAGCCGACGAATTGCTCGGACCCGCGCTCGAATCCACCGGCGATACCCGAGTCATGATCGACGCGACTCTCGGACTCGGCGGTCACTCCGAGCACTTCTTGCGGACCTATCCGCACCTGCACCTGATCGGGCTCGACCGGGATCCCGATGCGCTCGAGTTGGCCGGAGCCCGGTTGGCTCCGTTCGCCGATCGAATCACGTTGGTGCACACGACCTACGACGGCATCGCCGAAGCGCTCGACGAGGCCGGCCTGCCTGCGGTCGGCTCCGTTCACGCCATCCTGTTCGATCTCGGTGTGTCGTCCATGCAGTTGGACGAATCCGATCGCGGATTCGCCTACTCGGTCGACGCCCCATTGGACATGCGAATGAATCCGACCGTGGGTATCACCGCCGCAGACGTCCTCAACACGTACTCGCACGGCGAGATCGCACGGGTCCTGAGCACCTACGGCGAGGAGCGGTTCGCCGGAAAGATCGCCTCCGCCGTTCTGCGTCACCGAGAGCACACGCCCTTCACCACGAGCGGGCCGTTGGTCGAATTGCTCTATGCCGCAATTCCGGCCGCAACGCGGCGCACCGGAGGGCACCCTGCCAAGCGCACCTTCCAGGCCCTGCGTATCGAGGTCAACGGTGAACTGGAGTCGTTGAAGGCGGCGGTACCTGCCGGGCTCGACGCGTTGGCTGTCGGAGGCCGGGTGGTCTTCATGTCGTATCAGTCGCTCGAAGACCGAGTTGTCAAGCAGGAGTTGGCACCTCGGATCAAGTCCCGCAGTCCGGAAGGGCTGCCGGTCGAGCTTCCCGGAATGGGTCCGGAGTTTCGGCTCCTGACCAGAGGTGCCGAGCGTGCATCGGATGCAGAAATCGAGACAAACCCACGTTCGGCTCCGGTGAGATTGCGCGCCGCCGAACGGATTGCAAGGAGAGCGGAATGACGGTTCCAGTCACAACCATTGGACCACAACGCAATCGGGTTCCGGCATCGCCCCGCAACGCCGTACGGCAGGCTCCACTCTCGCGGCCCGAACGTACGGGTAAGGGTGGTGGACGGTCCGGTGCTGCACTGCGGGCATACGAGCGCAGGCAGCAGCGGGCGTCGATCCACACCTCGGATTCTGCGCGTGGTTCCGTAGCCGGTG
The DNA here is from genome assembly GCF_002258545.1 of Rhodococcus sp. 05-2255-3B1. Classification (NCBI taxonomy): domain Bacteria; kingdom Bacillati; phylum Actinomycetota; class Actinomycetes; order Mycobacteriales; family Nocardiaceae; genus Rhodococcus; species Rhodococcus sp. 05-2255-3B1. Next base: position 140,757 of record NZ_NOZC01000021.1, read on the forward strand.
CCCGGGCTTCGCTGAACGGAAGCGCCATCGCGGCGCGAATTCCGTTCGTCGCCTTGATCATCGGCCTGCTCGCCATCGGTCTCGGTCTGACGTTGCTGCTGACCACTCGGTCTGCGGGAGACTCCTACGATCTCAGCGCCGCCAAGGCCGTCAACGCCGAACTGGCTCAGCAGCGGGCCTCGTTGCAGCGTGATGTGGAGTTGGCGGAGTCGGCTCCGGAGTTGGCGCGCAAGGCCGCCGAACTCGGAATGGTCCCGGTCAAGAACTCCGCCCATCTGATCGTCGCGCCGGACGGCGGCGTCCAGGTCGTCGGTACCCCGGCTCCGGCCGACGGTGCACCGGTGGCACCGCTCGATCCGGTGTCGCCCGCGTCCGCAGGCGAGGGAACCGTCACGAATCCGAGCACGCAGTCGCCGCAGCAGCAGACGCCGAGAAGCGCGTCGCAGCCGAATCGAACGTCGGGCACGATCGACACCCGCGCCGCCACGCCGAATGCGAGCAATGGAGCTGGAAACACCGCGCTTGCTGAACAATTGGTTCCCATGAGCATCCCCTCGCTCGAAACACCTGCGGTCGAAGCCCCCGAGCCCACCGGCGAAGCATCGGGTGACGGGCAGTGACCAGGCCCTCGCCTGCTCCACGCCGTCGACCACCGAGCCGAAAGCGTCTCGACTCGTCCACCTTTCGGTTTCGTCACGGCACCGGCCGCGTTCTGATGTATCTGGCGCTGGCCGTTGCGGCGGCACAGTTGCTGTGGATTCAGGGATTCGATGCGCCGAGGTTGTCGGCCGAGTCGGCGTCGCAACGCACCACCACTCTCGTCGATCCGGCGCTACGGGGATCCATCCTGGACCGCAACGGCAATCCGATCGCCTTCACGATGGAAGCCAAAGCGTTGACGTTCCAACCGGTTCGGGTTCGCAAGGAACTCGACGAGGCCCGGGCGAAGGACCCGACCGAGCCGGAGACCGAGCAGTACCTCGAGGACATAGCCGCCCGTATCCATGGCGACCTCGGTGATGTGATCAGCGAGAAGGATCTGCTCGCGAAGCTGAAGAGCAACGACGAATTCACCTACCTCGCACGCGGAGTGGACGCCACCGTGGCGTCGAAGATCAGCAAGGATTTCAAGCAGGTCGGACTAGAGCGTCAGGACATCCGTGAGTACCCGGGCGGATCGCTGGCCGGGAACATCGTCGGTGCCACCGGTTGGGACGGACACGGTCTGCTGGGTCTAGAGGATGCGCTCGACGCGACCCTGGCCGGGACCGACGGTTCGCAGACCTACGACCGCGGATCCGACGGTGCCGTCATCCCCGGAAGCTGGCGGGACAAGCAGCCTGCCGTCAACGGTTCGACCGTCGAACTGACCATCGACGCAGATCTGCAGTACTACGTGCAGCAGCAGGTGCAGTTGGCCAAGGACCTGTCGGGAGCGAAGAACGCCTCGGCGTACGTGCAGGATTCGCACACCGGCGAGGTGCTCGCCATGTCCAACGACAACACCTTCAATCCCGGCATCGGAGTCGGCAACAACGAGCGCACCAAGGAAATGGGCAACCTGCCCGTCACCACGCCGTTCGAGCCCGGTTCGGTGAACAAGATCATCACCGCGGCCGCGGCCATCGAGTACGGACTCACCACGCCCGACGAGGTGCTGCAGGTGCCGGGCAGCATTTTCATGTCCGGTGTGTCGGTCAAGGATGCGTGGGACCACGGTGTCGCGCCGTACACGACGACCGGCGTTTTCGGTAAGTCCTCCAACGTCGGCACGCTGATGCTTGCCCAACGCGTCGGCGAGGACCGCTACGCGGACATGTTGACCAGGTTCGGCCTGGGCCAGCGCAGCGACGTCGGGCTACCGGGCGAGAGCGCGGGCAACGTTCCGAGCCGTGACCAGTGGTCGGGCGGCACGTTCGCCAACCTCCCCATCGGCCAGGGACTGTCGATGACGCTGCTGCAGATGACGGGGATGTACCAGGCCATCGCCAACGACGGAGTACGCATCCCGCCGAGGATCGTCGAGGCGACGGTGGACGCGAACGGTCAGCGGACAGAGACCCAGCAGCCCGACGGTGTGTACGTGGTCAGCCCCGATACGGCGAAGACCGTCCGCAACATGTTCCGATCCGTCACCCAGGACGACACCGGAAACCAGCGCGGTACCGGAGTTGCCGCGGGCGTCGAGGGATACCAGATCAGTGGCAAGACGGGTACGGCTCAGCAGGTCGATCCCGAGTGCAAGTGCTACTCGAACTCGAACTACTGGATCACATTCGCCGGCATCGCGCCCGCGGACGATCCCCGCTACGTGATCGGAATCATGCTCGACGCCCCGACCCGCAGCGCCGACGGTTCCGGTGGCCAGTCGGCAGCACCGCTGTTCCACAACATCGCCAGCTGGATGCTGCAGCGGGACAGCGTGCCGATGTCCGCCGACCCCGGACCCAAGCTGGTTCTGCAGGCGGACTGAGATCCCAACCCGCCGGTCCGCGAGTCGGGGCGGCGACATCATGATCCCGGACGCCGGTAATCTGACACATCGGCTCGGGCGTGTTCGTTCGGCTGCCGCTGCGGCGTGATCGAGCCGTGGCAGGCGCGCGGCCGGCAGTAGAGAGGAAGGGAGCAGGAGTGACTGTGTCATCGGATTCACAACCGGCTCCGGGTTCACGTCCGGCGCATCCACCGCACACCGAAGTCCGGGAGGTGGCGTCTGCGGTCGGTGCAACGATCGACGAGGGCGACCCCGCCGGTGTGAGCGTGACCGGTATCGATCTGCGCGCACAGTCCGTTGTTCCCGGCGATCTCTTCGCGGCACTGCCCGGATCGTCGCGACACGGTGCCGAGTTCGTCGCAGACGCGGTCGAGCGTGGTGCGGTGGCGGTGTTCACCGACCCGGCCGGACTCGAGATCGTGCGGGGCGCTCTGGCAGGTACCGATCGACAGGTTCCGGTGCTCGTGCACGACCGTCCGCGCCAGGTGTTGGGGACGGTCTCCGCTCTGGTGTACGGCAACCCGTCGTCGAAGATGACCGTCATCGGTATCACCGGTACGTCGGGGAAGACGACGACGTCCTATCTGCTCGAAGCAGGCCTGACCGCAGCCGGTCGTCGGTGCGGTCTGATCGGCACCATCGAGACACGTGTGCTGGGCCGGCACGTGCCGAGCGCGCTCACCACGCCCGAGGCTCCGCAGCTGCATGCCCTGTTCGCGGTGATGGTCGAGGAGGGCGTCGACACGGTGGTGATGGAGGTGTCCTCGCACGCGTTGTCCCTGGGCCGGGTCGACGGCACTAGCTTCGCGATCGGTGCGTTCACCAATCTTTCGCAGGATCACCTCGATTTTCACGATTCTCTCGAGGACTACTTCGCGGCCAAGAGTCGCCTGTTCGCGGCCGACTCGGCGGTTCGTGCCGAGACCGCCGTCGTCTGTGTCGACGACGCGTGGGGCGTGCGGATGGCAGACATCGCTCGATCGGCCGGGTCGACCGTGGTGACCGCGTCGACAGGTGCCGATTCACAGTGGACGGTCTCGAACTGGGCCAAGCACGACGACGGAACGCAGTCGTTCACCGTCGCCGATCCGCAGGGTGCGTCGCTGCCGGTCTCGGTCCGGTTGCCGGGGCGCTACAACGTCGCGAACACCGTCCTGGCGTTGGCGACCTGCGCAGTGGCCGGGGCCGATGTGCGCAGCGCCGTGACCGGGGTCGCGACGGTCGACGTGCCGGGTCGCGTGCAGCGGATCGATCGCGGGCAGAACTTCCTGGCAGTGGTCGACTACGCACACAAACCTGCGGCCGTCGAGGCCGTGCTGGCAACGTTGCGCGAATCCTCGCGTGGACGGATCGCGGTTGTTCTCGGAGCAGGCGGCGACCGCGATACCGCGAAGCGTCCCCTGATGGGTGCCGCCGGAGCGCGCGGTGCAGAGCTGTTGGTGGTGACCGACGACAACCCGCGCAGCGAGGATCCGGCCTCCATCAGGGCGGCCGTCGAGGACGGCGCGCTGTCGGTGCCGGACGAGGCCCGCGGCGAAGTACGGAATGTGGCAGGCCGCGCAGCGGCGATCGAACAGGCCGTGGCGTGGGCACGCGAAGGGGATGTTGTGTTGATCGCAGGTAAAGGGCACGAAACCGGCCAAGAAGTAGCGGGCGTGAAGTATCCGTTCGACGACCGAGTCGTACTCGCCTCGGCCATCGATGCGCGCCGGGTCGGCACGAGCGCGGGCGTACGGTGATCCCGCTCTCGATCGACCGAATCGCCGAGATCGTCGGAGGCACGGTGCACGACGTGCCGGATCCGACGGTCGTGGTGTCGGGACCGGTGGAGTTCGACTCCCGCAAGGTCACTCCCGGCAGTATCTTCCTCGCCCTTCCCGGAGCGAAGGTGGACGGTCACGACCATGCCGCCGACGCGGTTGCCGCGGGTGCGGCACTGGTGCTGGCTGCGCGTCCGGTGGGCGTACCGGCCGTGGTCGTGCGTCCCGTTCCGCACGACAGTCGCGCGATGGCACTCGAGAACGACCCGGACGGCTCCGGTGCGGCAGTGTTGACCGCTCTCGGCGCTCTGGCCCGCGCATCGGTGCGCGAGTTGACGGCCGAGCACGGCCTGACCGTCGTCGGCGTGACGGGATCCTCGGGGAAGACCTCGACCAAGGATCTGATCTCTGCCGTACTCGAACCCCTCGGTTCGGTGGTGGCACCGCCCGGATCGTTCAACAACGAACTGGGACATCCCTGGACGGCGCTGCGAGCCGATGCCGAGACCGACTTTCTCTGTCTGGAGTTGTCCGCCCGAGGAATCGGCCACATCGCCGAACTGGCCACGCTCGCACCGCCCCGGATCGGGGTGGTCCTGAACGTCGGAACCGCGCACCTGGGCGAGTTCGGGTCGCGCGCGGCCATCGCACTGGCGAAGGGCGAACTGGTCGAGGCTCTGCCGAGTGCTGCCGACGGGGGAGTGGCGATCCTGAACATCGACGATCGGCTCGTCGCCGAAATGGCAACTCGCACAACGGCATCCGTCGTCACAGTGGGGCGCAACGCGGAGGCGGACATCAGAGCACTCGACGTGCAGGTCGATACCGACGCCAGAGCGTCGTTCACGCTCGACTGCGCAGCGGGTTCGGTACCGATCACCCTGGCGGTGCACGGCGAGCATCAGGTCGGCAACGCTCTCGCAGCCGCCGCTGTCGCACTCGAGTGCGGCGCGACGCTGACGCAGGTCGCCGAGGCGCTCGGGGCTGCCGCACCGACGTCGATCAGGCGAATGGACGTCCGCACCCGCGCCGACGGCGTCACCGTCGTCAACGATTCGTACAACGCCAACCCCGATTCGATGCGCGCGGCACTCAAAGCACTGGTGTCGATGTCGCGTCGCGACGACGGACCCAAACGCCGCAGCTGGGCGGTGCTGGGGGAGATGGGCGAACTGGGTTCGGACTCGGTGGTCGAGCACGACGCGATCGGCCGCCTCGCCGTCCGGCTCGACGTCGATCGCCTGATCATCGTCGATTCCGGCCGTCCTACTCGCGCATTGCACCAGGGTGCGGTCATGGAGGGTTCGTGGGGCGAGGAATCGATGTTGGTGCCCGACCGTGAAACGGCGATCGACGTGCTGCACGAGGAGGTGCGTCCCGGCGACATCGTGCTGGTGAAGGCCTCGCAGTCCGGGGCGATGTGGACAGTCGCGGACGCCCTGCTGGCCGACGCGCCGAGCACCACTGTGGAGGGTGAGCAGTGAGGCAGATCCTGTTCGCCGGAGGTATCGCACTCGCGGTCGCGATCCTGCTGACCCCGGTGCTGATCAAGACCTTCTCGAAACAGGGCTTCGGCCAGGAGATTCGAGTGGAGGGCCCGGCGAGTCACCAGTCCAAGCGGGGCACACCGACAATGGGCGGCGTCGCAATTCTGGTCGGCATCTGGGCCGGCTACTGGGGCTCGCACCTGATCGGCATCGGCTACGACGCGGACGGTCCGTCGGCGTCGGCCCTGCTCGTTCTCGGCCTGACCACAGTGCTCGGTCTGGTCGGCTTTCTCGACGACTTCATCAAGATCCGCAAACAGCGCAACCTGGGCCTGAACGCCACCGGCAAGTACGTCGGTCAGATAACGGCGGCCGTGCTGTTCGCGATTCTGGTGTTGCAGTTCCGGAGCGAGAGCGGGCTCACTCCCGGCAGCACTCAACTGTCGTACGTGCGCGACATCGCCACCTGGTCGATGTCCGCGGTGGTCTTCGTGTTCTTCGTCTGCCTGCTCGTGATCGCGTGGTCGAACTCGGTCAACCTCACCGACGGACTCGACGGCCTCGCCGCCGGATCGATGACGTTGGTACTCGGTGCCTACACCGTCATCACGTTCTGGCAGTACCGTCAGGCGTGCGCAGGACCCGCCGGGCCTGCCCCCGGCTGTTACGACGTTCGAGATCCCCTCGACCTGGCACTGGTCTGCGCCTCGGCCGCCGGTGCCTGCATCGGCTTCCTGTGGTGGAACGCCGCGCCGGCCAAGATCTTCATGGGCGACACCGGATCCCTTGCCCTCGGCGGTCTGATCGCAGGCCTGTCGGTGGTGACCAAGACGGAGCTGATCATGGTGGTCATCGGTGCACTGTTCGTCGCCGAGGCCGCATCGGTCGTCATCCAGGTCGCGGTGTTCCGATCCAGTCGCCGACGAGTGTTCCGCATGGCACCGTTCCACCATCACTTCGAGTTGGCCGGATGGGCCGAGACGACGGTGATCATCCGATTCTGGTTGTTGGCCGCCATCGCGTCGGCCGTCGGACTCGCTCTGTTCTACAGCGAGTATCTCGCTGCTGTCGGCGGATAGGGCATGGACGAATCTGTGCCCGACTCCCGGACCGATCTGACCTGGTTGCGCGGCAGTTCGGTGCTGGTGACCGGAGCCCGCATCTCGGGACTCGCCGTCGTGCGACCACTGCTCGATCTCGGTGCCGTCGTCACGGTCACCGACTCGAATCGCGCCGCGCTGGACGAGGCGTCGAACTCCGGTGCTGCGGTGGTGCTGCAGGACGACCTGCTCGCCGATCCCGCGGCGCTCGCGGCGTTCTCGCTCGTCGTCACCAGTCCGGGGTTTCGACCCGACTCTCCGGTGTTGGCAGCGGCCGCGAAGCTGGGCATTCCGGTATGGGGCGATGTCGAGCTGTCCTGGCACGTGGACCGGGCCGAGCTGTACGGACCCCGAACTCGGTGGCTGGTGGTGACCGGCACCAACGGAAAGACGACCACCACCTCGATGCTGGCCTCGATACTCGACGCCGCAGGCATCGAGTCGGTTGCCTGCGGCAACATCGGACTCCCCATCGCCGACGCGTTGCGCGGTTCCCCGCATCCGAGTGTGCTCGCGGTGGAGTTGTCGTCGTTCCAGCTGTTCTGGGCTCCCTCGGTGCGTCCGGCTGCGGGGGTGGTGCTCAACATCGCCGAGGATCATCTGGATTGGCACGGCGGTATGGACGGTTACGTTCAGGCCAAGGCTCGTGCGTTGAACGGCGACGTCGCGGTGGTCGGTCTGGACGACTCCCGGGCGGCGGGGCTGTCGGCCGGGTCTGCCGCGTCGACCGTCGTCGGTTTCCGGTTGGGTGAGCCGGCCTCGGGTGAGCTGGGTGTGCGTGACGGGGTGCTCGTCGACAACGCGTTCGGTGAGAACGTCGATCTTCTCGCTGCGGACGACGTGGAGCCGAGCGGTCCGTCGGGTGTCCTCGATGCGCTCGCGGCAGGCGCGCTCGCACGGTCGATCGGGGTTGAGGCAGGCGCTGTTCGGCTGGGGCTGCAGACCTATCGGGTGGGACCGCATCGTGCAGCGGTGGTGCGCGAGCTGGGTGGGGTGACGTTCATCGACGATTCGAAGGCGACGAACCCGCATGCCGCTCGCTCCTCCATCTCGGCGCACGATCGCGTCGTGTGGATCGCGGGTGGGCTGTTGAAGGGAGCGGTGATCGACGATCTGGTGATCGAGATCGCCGATCGGCTGGTGGCTGCGGTCGTTCTCGGACGCGATGGGATGCAGATCGCAGAGGCTTTGGCGCGACACGCGCCCGATGTTCCGGTCGTCAGGCTCCCTTCGGGAGACGATGCTGGTGTGACTCATGGTGCTGAAGATGCTGATGCGGTAATGCGGGCGGTCGTGGCCCACGCGGCCGAACTCGCTGCTCCGGGGGACACGGTCCTGCTGGCCCCGGCTGCCGCGTCACTGGACATGTTCGCCGACTACGGCCACCGCGGCCGTAGCTTCGCCGAGTCGGTCCAGCTCCTCGAAGCCACCGACATCGGATCGCCGCGATCGTGACCGCCGCAGGCCAACCGCCTCGTCCGGCTCGACGCGCCGCCGCTCCTCGTACCCGAATCGGCCTGTGGTTCGGCAGGCCGCTCGCGTCCTTCCACCTCATCGTCACGATCGCAGTGCTGCTCACGGTGCTGGGCCTGGTCATGGTCCTGTCGGCGTCGTCCGCCGAATCCTTCGCAGCAGACGAGTCCGGGTACGCCCTGTTCACCCAGCAGCTGATCGGTGTCGCGCTGGGAGTCGTCGCGTTCTACGTCGCTCTCCGGCTGCCGGTTCGGTACCTCAGAAAGCTGTCGTTTCCACTGTTCCTGGTCTCGATCACCATGCTGATGCTGGTGCTCATTCCCGGTATCGGTGCCGAACGCCAGGGTGCACGCCGTTGGTTCGACTTCGGCGTCGTGTCCTTCCAGCCGTCCGAGCTCGCCAAGGTGGCACTTGTTCTGTGGGGTGCCCACCTGTTGGCCTCGCGCCGCAGCGAACACGGCAACATCAAGTCACTGTTGGTGCCGTTGCTGCCCGCCGGACTGCTGATGTGTCTGCTCGTCGTGCTGCAGCCGAACCTCAGTACCGCCATCGCCCTCGGCATCATCCTGGTGGCTCTGCTGTGGTTCGCAGGCCTCAACGCTCGGCTGTTCGGTGCGGTGCTGATGACCGGTCTGGCGCTGGCAACCGTGCTCGCGTTCACCGCCGGTTACCGCTCCAATCGCGTCAAGGCATGGCTGAATCCGGGTGAGGACACCCAGGGCCTGTCGTATCAGTCCACCCAGGCGAAATACTCGCTGGCCGACGGCGGACTGTTCGGTCGCGGGCTCGGACAGAGCCGCGCGAAGTGGAGTTACCTCCCCAACGCGCACAACGACTTCATTTTCGCCATCATCGGCGAGGAACTCGGGATGATCGGCTGCCTGGCGGTCATCGGTTTGTTCGGCCTCTTCGTCTACACCGGCCTGCGCATCGCCATGCGTTCGGTGGATCCGTTCCTGCGTCTGCTGACCGCAGGTGCCACGTGCTGGGTGTTCGGTCAGGCCATGATCAACATCGGCTACGTCGTCGGGCTGCTTCCTGTGACCGGCCTGCAGCTGCCGCTGGTGTCCTACGGTGGTACCTCGACCGCGATCACGCTGCTGATGTTCGGCATCATCGCGAGCGCCGCCCGACACGAACCGGAGGCGATCGCAGCCCTGCACGCGGGGCAGGAGGGCCGTATCGCGCGAGCTCTGAAGCTGCCGCTGCCCGCCGTGTTCTCGCCCAAGCGAGCCGCGATGGCGCGGTCGAAGTCCACCCGCCCCACGCTGGCGGCGCAGGATCGCAAGCGCATCGAGGCCCGTAAGGGCCAGGGCAAGGACGGGCGTGCAGCGAGAGCAGCCGAGCCCGGACGTGCTCGCACGCGGGTCTCCAGTTCGCGGACCGACACGATGTCGCCCAGATCGACCGCATATCGGGGCGAGTCACCCCGCGGCAAACCCCGTCGGAGCGAGCCCGTCCGGCGAGAACCCGCCGCGGGATCGCGATCGGCATACCGTCCGCGGCCGGAACCACAACCCGGCCGCCCGCCTGTCCGCTCGGGTGAGCGAGGATATCGACGGTGAACCAGACATCTCGACCGATTTCCGTCGTGGTCGCCGGGGGCGGAACGGCCGGGCACATCGAGCCCGCGCTCGCTGTGGCCGACGCCTTGCGTGTCCTCGACCCCACCGTCACCGTCACCGCTCTCGGTAGCAGCCGTGGTCTGGAGACGACTCTCGTCCCGGCTCGCGGGTACGCACTCGAACTCATCCCGCCCGTTCCGCTGCCCCGCAAACCCACCGTCGACCTGCTCAAGTTGCCGCTTCGCGTCGTGCGATCGGTGCGACGCACCCGCGAGATCTTCGCGGCCGTCGAGGCGGACGTGCTCGTCGGATTCGGCGGCTACGTCGCGTTGCCGGCCTATCTCGCGGCCCGTGGTCGATTGTTCGGCCGTGGCGGCCGAATACCTGTGGTCATCCACGAGGCGAACGCGCGAGCGGGCATCGCCAACAAGGTCGGTGCCCGGTCGGCCGAGCGGGTGCTCGCCGCGGTCGCGGGTTCGGGGATCGCCGCGCGCGGTGCTGCCGACGCCGATGTGATCGGAATTCCCGTGCGTCCCACCATCACCGGCCTCGATCGGGCTGCCGTCCGCGCGGAGGCTCGCGCTCACTTCGGCCTGCCCGACAGCGGTCCGGTGCTGTTGGTGTTCGGCGGCTCGCAGGGGGCCCGATCGCTCAACGACGCGGTGTCCGGAGCCTCGGCGGCCCTCGCCGCAGCCGGCATTTCGGTTCTGCATGCTCACGGTCCGAAGAACTCGCTCGACGTCGAGCAACGTGATCCGGACGCGCCGTACGTCGCGGTGCCGTACATCGACCGGATGGATCTGGCGTATGCGGCTGCGGACCTGGCGATCTGCCGGTCCGGTGCCATGACGGTCGCCGAGGTGTCCGCGACCGGTCTGCCTGCCGTCTACGTACCCCTACCGCACGGCAACGGCGAGCAGGAACTCAACGCCCGTCCTGTGGTCGACGCCGGAGGTGGCATCCTGGTATCCGATGCGACACTGACCGAGCAGTACGTGAGCGAGACGGTGGTCTCGCTGCTGGCCGACACCGAACGAATTGCCACCATGTCACGTGCCGCCGCCGGTGCCGGGCACAAGGGCGCAGCGGCTGCCGTCGCGCAGATCGTGCTCGATACCGCGCACGCGGCGCGGCGCTGAGCCCGGCGGCGGCGAGCATGAGAAGAGAACGAGGGAGACGTCCGCGTGACAACTGAGGGTGCGATGTCGAATCTGCCGACAGAGCTCGAACGAGTACACATGGTGGGCATCGGTGGTGCCGGAATGTCCGGCATCGCGCGGATCCTGCTGGCGCGCGGGGGACAGGTGTCGGGTTCGGATGCCAAGGAATCGCGCGGCGTGCTCGCGCTGCGCGCACGCGGTGCCCAGGTCCGCATCGGTCACGACGCCGGTGCCCTGGACATGATCGAGGGCGGACCCACCGTGGTGGTGACGACCCACGCCGCGATTCCCAAGACCAATCCCGAACTCGTCGAAGCGCGTGAACGCGGAATCCCGGTGGTGTTGCGGCCGGCCGTGCTGTCCTCGCTCATGCAGGGATACCGCACGTTGTTGGTCTCGGGAACGCACGGAAAGACGTCGACGACCTCGATGCTGGTGGTCGCGCTCCAGCACTGCGGGTTCGATCCGTCGTTCGCCGTCGGGGGAGAGCTGAACGAGGCCGGCACCAACGCCCACCACGGCAGCGGCGACGTGTTCGTGGCCGAGGCGGACGAGAGCGACGGCTCGCTGCTGCAGTACAGCGCCGACGTCATCATCGTGACCAACATCGAGGCCGATCATCTGGACCACTTCGGCACCACCGAGGCCTACGTTCAGGTGTTCGACGACTTCGCTGCGCTCCTGGGTCCCGGCGGTGTACTCGTGGCGTGCATGGACGACCCGGGTTCGGCGGCGCTCGCTCGACGTGTGGTCGAGCGCGACCTTCCGGGCGTGAAGGTGTTGGGTTACGGGTCCTCGGATGTCGACGCCGGTCCCGTCGAGATGGCCGTTCGACTGCTGGCATGGGAGCCCGAGGACATCGGCGGCGTCGCGCAGTTGCAGATCGCAGGCGAGGACGCGGCCCGCACCGTACGGCTCGGCGTCCCCGGGCGGCACACCGCACTCAACGCGCTGGCGGCGTTCGTCGCGGCGCGTCAGGTCGGTGCCGGAGTCGAGGAACTGCTGGCCGGACTCACCGGTTTCGGCGGCGTGCATCGGCGCTTCCAGTTCACCGGACGTGAGCACGGCGTGCGCGTGTTCGACGATTACGCGCACCACCCCACCGAGGTGCGTGCGGTGTTGACGGCCGCGCAGGCTCTCGTTGCAGGCCAGGACCGTTCGGGTCACGAGCAGGGACGGGTGGTGGTGGTGTTCCAGCCGCATCTGTACTCGCGGACCGCGACGTTCGCCGAGGAATTCGGTGCCGCGCTGTCCCTGGCCGACGAGATCGTCGTGCTCGACGTCTACGGCGCACGTGAGGAACCGTTGCCGGGGGTGACGGGGGCACTGGTTGCCGCTTCGGTGACCAAGCCGGTGAACTATCAGCCGGATCTGTCGTTGGTGGCCAAGCAGGTCGCCCATCTGAGTCTGCCCGGCGATGTCGTCATCACGATGGGCGCGGGTGACGTGACCATGCTCGGCGGACCGATTCTCGATGCGCTTCGCTCGAAGACCGATTTCGGTGCTGCGACCGGCCGCGGGGTACCGAAGGATCGGCCGTCGACGTGAGTCGTCGCTCCGATCGAGTCCGTTCTTCGAGGTCGGGAACAGCTGCAGGAGAAGGTGATTCGTCGGCCGCGGTCACCGACAAGCAGGCACGAGCGCTGGCGCGCGAGCAGGAGCGCGAACGGGTGAAGCGGTCGCGGCGCAAGGCCTTGGCCATCGTCCTGGCACTGGTGGTCGTCGTGGTGGGATCGGCTGCGCTGGTGTACTTCACACCGCTGTTGTCCGTACGCACCATTGCGGTCGCGGGAGCATCGTCGGTGTCCGAGCAGGAGATCCTCGATCGGCTCGACGTACCCGTCGGCCTTCCGCTGGTTCGGGTGGACACGGCGGCTGCGGCGCAACGGGTGGCCACGATTCCGGCGCTGGCCACGGTCCGTGTGCAACGGAAGTATCCGTCCACTGTGCAGGTGACGGTGGAGGAGCGGGTTCCGGTGGCGTTCTTCGATTCTCCGGACGGCACCCATCTCCTCGATTCGACCGGGGTCGATTTCGCGATCGCGCCGCCACCGCCCGGGGTGGTGCGTCTGGTGACCGACAACCCGGTGTTCGGTGATCCGGTGACGAAAGATGCACTGGCTGTTCTCGATACGTTGCCACCGCTGCTGCGCGATCAGACAGGAGAGCTGCGGGCGAGCACGTTGTCCGACATCTCCATCCTGCTGCTCGACGGGCGCACCGTGGTGTGGGGCAGCAAGGACGACTCCGAACGCAAGGCCGCGGTGGCCATCGCCCTGCTGTCCCAGCCCGGCCAGATCTTCGACGTGTCGAGTCCGGATCTGCCCACCACCAAATAGTTTCGACGCGTCGACGGGATTTTCTCGCGCGGCGTCGGCGCGCCTAATGGCGATAGTCGTCGGCGATGAATAGCGTTTCGACCAGTTCAGTACTTGACATAACTCTAAGCCTGTGGTTTAGGTTGAGGGTTTTCCACATTTCACGCAACAATCCACGGAAGGCGAGAGCCCATGACGCCCCCGCACAACTACCTCGCCGTAATCAAGGTCGTCGGCATCGGCGGCGGCGGCGTGAACGCGGTCAACCGCATGATCGAACAGGGACTCAAGGGAGTCGAGTTCATCGCGGTCAACACCGACGCTCAGGCCTTGCTGATGAGTGACGCAGACGTCAAGCTCGACGTCGGTCGCGAACTGACCCGCGGACTCGGCGCTGGTGCCGATCCCGAGGTGGGCCGCCGCGCAGCGGACGACCACAAGGACGAGATCGAAGAGGTGCTCAAGGGTGCCGACATGGTGTTCGTCACCGCAGGCGAGGGCGGCGGAACCGGTACCGGTGGCGCTCCCGTCGTCGCCAACATCGCTCGTAAGCTCGGTGCGCTGACCGTCGGTGTCGTCACCCGGCCGTTCTCCTTCGAGGGCAAGCGGCGCGGTGGCCAGGCCGACACGGGCATCCAGCAGCTCCGTGAGTCCTGCGACACGCTCATCGTCATCCCCAACGATCGACTGCTCCAGCTCGGCGACGCCGCAGTCAGCCTCATGGACGCGTTCCGCAGCGCCGACGAGGTACTGCTCAACGGCGTCCAGGGCATCACCGACCTGATCACCACTCCCGGTCTGATCAACGTCGACTTCGCGGACGTCAAGGGCGTGATGTCCGGTGCAGGCAGTGCATTGATGGGCATCGGATCCTCACGCGGCGAGGGTCGAGCCATCAAGGCGGCCGAATCGGCGATCAACTCGCCGCTGCTCGAAGCCTCGATGGAAGGCGCTCGCGGAGTGCTGCTCTCGATCGCCGGTGGATCCGACCTGGGTCTGTTCGAGATCAACGAGGCTGCGTCGCTGGTGCAGGAAGCCGCGCACATCGACGCCAACATCATCTTCGGCACCGTGATCGACGACTCGCTCGGTGACGAGGTCCGCGTGACCGTCATCGCCGCAGGCTTCGACGGCGGAACCCCGACGCGGCGTCCGGTGGAAGCGGCCGCCTCCACACGCGGTCCGATCGGATCGGCTCGCTCGGGCGAGGTGTCGTCGCGGTCGAGCGACAGTTCGGACGGTGCGGTGTTCCGCGACCCGGTCGGCGCTCCGAGCGGTAGCAGTCTGCCGCCACTGAACTCGTCGAGTTCGTCCAATCGTGAATCGTCGAGCCGCGAATCCGCAGCCGGTTACGGCCGTGACTCGGCCGGCCAGGGCCGCGAGTCCGTCGGTTCCGGCCGTCGCGTGCCCATCGCCGAGGACGAGGGCGAAGACGACGTCGATGTGCCGTCCTTCATGCGGCGGTGAGTGACACCTCATCCCCAGGTCCGTTTCGGGTCCGACGCGTCTCGACGACGCGAGCGGGTGGCGTCTCGGCACCTCCGTTCGACACGTTCAACCTCGGTGACCACGTCGGTGACGACCCCGCTGCGGTGGAGGCCAACCGTCGACGCCTCGGCGATCGGCTGGGCATGGGACTCGAACGGCTCGTCTTCATGGAGCAGGTCCACGGACGCACCGTCACGGTGGTCGACGGTCCGGTGACCGAGCCGCTACCGATGACCGATGCGTTGGTGACGACGCACCGCGATCTCGGTTTGGTGGTGTTGACTGCCGACTGCGTGCCGGTGCTGCTCTCCGACGAGGAGGCCGGAGTGATCGCCGCCGTGCATGCCGGACGGGTCGGAGCCCGCATCGGCATCGTTCCGCGCGTGTTGGCCGCCATGGTCGAGCTCGGTGCGGTCCCGGCGCGGATCGGCGCGTTTCTGGGTCCGGCCGCGAGCGGTCGCCAGTACGAGGTGCCCGCGTCCATGCGAGCGGACGTCGACAAGCACCTGCCCGGCAGCGCGACGACAACCGTCCGCCACACGCCCGGGCTCGACATTCCCGCCGGTATCCGGGCTCAACTGCTCGCCGCGGGCGTGTCCGCGGTGGCCCAGGATCCGCGCTGCACCATCGAGGACCGGACGTTGTTCAGTCACCGGCGCGAAGGATCGACCGGCCGAATTGCCAGCGTCGTCTGGATGGACAGCACATCCCCAGGTGATCGGCCCGAATCGGCCGATCGGTGAACGGGCAGGGAAGGTTGTCATGAGCGAACTCAGCGGCACTGCGTCGGGTACTGGCAGGGCGCAGGAGATCGAGACGGCGTTGACGTCGGTACGCGAGCGGTTGCATCGCGCGTGTGTCGACGCGGGCCGGTCGCCTGCCGATGTGGCTCTGCTCCCGGTGACGAAGTTCTTCCCTGCGTCGGATGTGCGGATCCTGTACGACCTCGGATGCCGCGATTTCGGAGAGTCGCGGGAGCAGGACGCGTCTCCCAAGGTCGCCGAGACGGCCGACGACTTCAGTGGCGATCCACCGCGGTGGCACATGATCGGACACCTGCAGCGAAACAAGGCCAAGTCGGTCGCCGCGTGGGCGCACTCCATCCATTCCGTGGACAGTGCGCGGTTGGTGACTGCGCTGTCGAAGGCGACAACGGCGGCACTGGACGAGGGTGTGCGCCGGACCGAACTCGACGTGATCGTCCAGGTCAGTCTCGACGGGGACGTGCATCGCGGAGGCGTCGAACGCGACGAACTGCACGCGCTCGCCGACGCGGTGGCCGACGCGTCCGGGTTGCGGTTGGCGGGGTTGATGGCGGTGCCGCCGCTCGACGCCGATCCGGACGCCGCATTCGCCGACCTCGAGAGTCTGCATCGTCGACTGTCGGCCGATCATCCCGGAGCGCTCGAGCTGTCCGCGGGCATGACCGGAGACCTGGAAGCTGCTGTGCGCCACGGATCGACGTGCGTGCGTGTCGGTACCGCAATACTCGGCGCTCGGCCGATAGCCTCGCAATAACAGTCCATGGATCACATCAGTCACAACAGACACTTGCGAACCTGGAGATGGACAGTAGACACACCGCCACGGAAGGCAGAACGATGAGCACCCTGCACAAGTTCAAGGCGTACTTCGGCATGGTTCCGCTCGCCGACTACGAGGACGACTACCTCGACGATCCGGACACGCGACGCAGCTCCCGTGGTGGTCGCGACAGCTACGACGACATCGACGAGCGTGAGTTCGTGAAGCCGTCCTTCGGTGGATCGCGGCATGCGCAGGTCGAGGACGACTACGACGATTACGAGGCACCCCGTCCGGCGGCAACGCTGGCACCGATCGGTGGACGAGGCCGTGGCGCGGCACCGACCACGCGAGGTGCGGCAACCAGAGGAGCGCTCGCCATGGACACTCGGATGGATGTGCGGGCGGAGACCCGACGCAGCCCGATCGTCGACGACGGCGGCCCCCTCTCGAAGATCACCACGCTCCGACCGCGTGATTACAGCGAGGCTCGCACCATCGGTGAGCGCTTCCGCGACGGCACTCCGGTCATCATGGACCTGGTCGAGATGAGCAACGCGGACGCCAAGCGCCTGGTCGATTTCGCTGCCGGGCTCGCCTTCGCGCTGCGCGGTTCGTTCGACAAGGTAGCGACGAAGGTCTTCCTGCTCTCGCCGGCCGACGTCGACGTCTCACCGCAGGAGCGCAGGCGGATCGCCGAGACCGGTTTCTACAGCCAGCAGTGAGACATTTGCTGTTCGGAGCGGTAGTTCAGGGCTGTGACCAGCGCGCTTTGCTCAGCCCGGCGAAGTCAGGCAGAGTATAGCCGTGATCGTGTTCACGGTGATCAACATCGTATTGTTTCTTTTTTGGCTCCTTCTCATCGGTCGAATCATCGTCGAGTTCATCAGGACTTTCGCGAGAGATTGGCAACCGACCGGGTTGGTCGTCATCGTGCTCGAGGCGATCTTCACCGTCACCGACCCGCCGGTGAAGTTCCTCCGGAAGATAATTCCGCCGCTGAACCTCGGTGGAGTGCGACTGGACCTGTCCATCATGGTCCTGCTGTTCGTGGTCTTCATCGCGTGGAATGTGACCAGTGGTCTCGCGGCCTGAGGCCGCAGATGAAATGTTAGAACGCGGGACCCAGCGCATGCTGCGTGTCCTGTGTGACAGAATGGACGCCAGTTACAGTTTGATTGTTCTGCACTCGCGCGGAATGGCATATAACTGAATGCTTGCTCTACCGCCCCAAGACGCGTGAAGGGATCCTTCCATGCCGCTGACTCCAGCTGATGTGCACAATGTCGCGTTCAGCAAGCCGCCCATCGGTAAGCGCGGTTACAACGAAGACGAGGTCGACGCTTTTCTCGACCTCGTCGAGCAAGAGTTGTCGCGACTGATCGAAGAGAACGCCGACCTACGCCAGCGGGTCGGTGAGCTCGATCAGGAGCTTGCGGACGCCAAGAGCGCTGCGCGGCAGAGCCCGCAACCGGCTCAGGCCGCGGCACCGAAGGCCGAGCCGCAGCGCCCGGTGGATCCCCCCAAGCCACCGCCCGTGGTGCAGCAGCCCGCGCCGGTCGCGCCCGTTGCAGCAGCTCCGCAGCAGAGCGGCGACTCCAACATGCAGGCCGCCAAGATTCTCGGCCTCGCTCAGGAGATGGCCGATCGTCTCACCGGTGACGCCAAGTCGGAGTCCGAGCAGCTGCTCGGCAATGCGCGCACCAACGCCGAGCGTCTCGTGTCGGATGCACGGACCCGTTCCGAGTCGATGATGGCCGAGGCTCGCCAGAAGTCCGAGTCGCTGTTGTCCGACGCGCAGACCCGGTCCGAGACCCAGCTGCGTCAGGCCAAGGAGAAGGCCGACGCACTGCAGGCCGACGCCGAGCGCAAGCACACCGAGATCATGGCGACGATCAACCAGCAGCGTTCGGTGCTGGAAGGTCGAATCGAGCAGCTCAAGACGTTCGAGCGCGAGTACCGCGTGCGGCTCAAGTCCTACCTCGAATCGCAGCTCGAAGAACTCGAGAACCGTTCCTCGGCGCTGCCGGTGGACAACGGGCAGGACAATTTCAACCAGGACAATCAGTCCTCGGGGTACAGCCAGTCGTACGCCAAGGGCAACTGACGCACCACCGACCTCCGACGCTGTCGATCGTGGACAGCGTCGGATCAGGTTGTCGCGTCGAGTGGTGAGCGAGGAATCGGTGTGTTGGTCCTGACTCTCGGCGCGGCTGCGATCGGTTTCGGCTTTCTGGTTATCGCCCTGATGACGGGATCCGTCGTCTGGGCCTGGGCGTGCATCGCCGTCTGCATCGTGGGTGCTGTTCTACTTCTGGTCGGCGCGCTCACGGGCCGACGGCCACCGCCCGAGCTCGACAGGTAGCATCACGATTCGCAGGTGTCAGATTCACAGGTGTCAGATTCAACGGCGTCGATCCGGCCATCACCGGGGAGCTTTCGGAAGAACGACGTCGGTACGAAGCACCCAGGTGCTTGGGAACGGTGTTCAGTAGAACCGAACGGGTGAGCCCGTCACAGCTCGTCTGGAGTGGCGCACTCCGACGATACGGTCGTCGAGAGCGTGCAAGCGGGGTGGTACCGCGGTATCGGGCGTACGAATCGCCCGGATGTCGTCCCCGTGCCAACTTTGCGTCGCGTCTGAGACGTGGCCGGCACGGAGGAGACTTGACATGACAGATGCAACCGAACGTCCGAACTCGGGGTCCTACCCATTGGTGGACCTCGCCGAGGGCCGCTCGGGCAGCGTCCCGTTCCCGGATCTCGAGCGCATCGTTCTGCACGAGTGGGCCGAGGACGGCACCTTTCGTGCCAGCATCGACAATCGAGCAGGTGCGGACGAGTTCGTCTTCTACGACGGCCCTCCCTTCGCGAACGGCCTGCCGCACTACGGTCACCTGCTCACCGGCTACGTCAAGGACCTCGTCCCGCGATTCCAGACGATGCGGGGCAAGAAGGTCGAGCGTCGCTTCGGGTGGGATTGCCACGGTCTGCCCGCAGAGCTCGAAGCGGAGAAGCAGCTCGGCATCAAGGACAAGTCCGAGATCGACGAGATGGGCCTGGCGAAGTTCAACGCCTACTGCAAGCAGTCGGTACTCCAGTACACCGACGAGTGGCGGGACTACGTCACCCGGCAGGCGCGATGGGTCGACTTCGACAACGACTACAAGACCCTCGACGTCGACTTCATGGAGTCGGTCATGTGGGCGTTCAAGACGCTGCACGACAAGGGCCTGATCTACCAGGGATACCGGGTGCTGCCGTACAGCTGGTACGAGCAGACACCGCTGTCCAATCAGGAGACCCGCCTGGACGACGCCTACAAGATGCGTCAGGATCCCGCGGTCACCGTCACGATGCCGTTGACGGCTCCCGGCTCGCCCCTGGACGGTGCGAACGCGCTGATCTGGACCACCACGCCCTGGACCCTTCCGTCGAATCTGGCGATCGCGGTGCACCCGGAGGTGCAGTACCTGCAGGTGCGAGGCGCGGACGGTGAGCGTTACGTGCTTGCCGCTGCACGTCTTTCGCACTACGCGAAGGAACTGGGGGAGGAGCCGGAGGTGCTCTCCGAGCACACCGGTGCCGAAATGGTCGGGCTGTCCTACACACCTCCCTACGATTTCTTTCTCGGCCACGAGAACTCGCACCGTGTGCTCGAGGCCGACTACGTCACCACCGATTCGGGCACCGGAATCGTCCACCTCGCACCGGCTTTCGGTGAGGAGGACATGGACGTCGCCACCGCGAACGGAATCGAGGTGGTGCAACCGCTCGACGCGGGCGGAAAGTTCACCTCGCTGGTGCCGCCGTACGAGGGTCTGATGGTGTTCGACGCCAACCCGGTGATCATCAAGGATCTCAAGGCCTCGGGTCGGTTGCTGCGGCACGAGACCATCGAGCACTCGTACCCGCACAGCTGGCGCAGTGGTCAGCCCCTGATCTACATGGCGGTGCCGTCGTGGTTCGTCGCGGTCACCAAGTTCCGTGATCGGATGGTCGAGCTGAACCAGGAGATCACCTGGGTTCCCGAGCACATCAAGGACGGCCAGTTCGGCAAGTGGCTCGAAGGTGCACGCGACTGGAACATCAGCCGAAACCGCTACTGGGGCAGCCCGATCCCGGCGTGGACCTCCGACGACCCGGCTTACCCGCGTCTGGACGTGTACGGCAGCCTGGACGAGCTCGAGCGTGATTTCGGCGTGCGACCGACCGATCTGCACCGCCCGTACATCGACGAGTTGACCCGGCCCAACCCGGACGATCCGACCGGCAAGTCGACGATGCGTCGCGTCCCCGAGGTGTTGGACTGCTGGTTCGAGTCGGGCTCGATGCCGTACGCGCAGGTCCATTTCCCGTTCGAGAACGAGGAGTGGTTCTCCACACACAACCCGGGCGATTTCATCGTCGAGTACAACGGCCAGACGCGAGGCTGGTTCTACACCCTGCACGTGCTGGCGACCGCGCTGTTCGATCGCCCGGCGTTCAAGACCGTTGCCGCACACGGCATCGTGCTCGGTGACGACGGACTGAAGATGAGCAAGTCCAAGGGTAACTACCCCGACGTCAAGGAGGTCTTCGACCGCGACGGCTCCGACGCCATGCGGTGGTTCCTGATGTCCTCACCGATCCTGCGTGGCGGCAACCTCATCGTCACCGAGCAGGGTATCCGCGAAGGCGTTCGCCAGGCATTGCTGCCGATCTGGAATGCGTGGAGCTTCTTGCAGCTGTACGCGTCGAAGCCCGGGCAGTGGCGAACCGATTCGCCGAACGTGCTCGATCGCTACGTGTTGGCCAAGCTGTCGGCCACCCGCGACGCGATCACCGATGCGCTCGAGGGCAACGACATCGCCGGTGCCTGCGACGAGCTGCGCACGTTCTGCGATGCACTGACCAATTGGTATGTGCGCCGGTCGCGTTCGCGATTCTGGAGCGAGGACGCCGACGCCATCGACACCCTGCACACCGTGCTCGAGGTGCTCACTCGCATCGCCGCCCCGCTCTTGCCGCTGATCAGCGAGGTGGTGTGGCGTGGACTGACCGGTGGCCGCTCGGTGCACCTGACCGACTGGCCCGAGGCAGGCGAACTGCCGTCGGATCCCGAACTCGTCGAGAGCATGGACGAGGTCCGCACCGTGTGCTCCACGGTGCTGGGTCTGCGCAAGGCCCAGAATCTGCGCGTGCGGTTGCCGCTGCCCGAGGTGACGGTCGCAGCCGCCGATGCGGAGCGGCTGCGTCCGTTCGTCGACATCATCTCCGACGAGGTCAACGTCAAGAAAGTCGATCTCACCGAGGACGTTGCCGTACACGGAAAGTTCGAGCTCGTCGTCAATGCCCGTGCCGCGGGCCCGCGTATCGGCAAGGACGTCCAGACGGTCATCAAGGCCGTCAAGGCAGGTGATTGGTCGGAGGACGCCGACGGAGTCGTCAGTGCGGCAGGCATCGCGTTGCTAGCGGAGGAGTACACGCGCAAACTCGTTGCCGCCGAACCCGAATCGACGGCACCGTTGCCAGGAAACGCCGGACTGGTCGTGCTCGATTCCGCCGTCACCGAGGAGCTCGAGGCGGAGGGCTGGGCCAAGGACCGCATCCGTGAACTCCAGGACGCCCGTCGCAATCACGGATTCGACGTCTCGGATCGAATCGACATCGTCATCGACGTCCCCGAACATCGGCAGGCGTGGCTCGACACTCATCGTGATCTGATCGCAGGCGAGGTGCTCGCGCTCTCGCTGGTCGACGGACACGTGGGGGACGACGGCAGCGATCTCGGCGAGGGAGTGCGAGCAGCGATCACCAAGTCGTCATGATCGACGGCGACGTCTCGGTCGACGCCGTTCGTGAGCTTCTCGCCGAAGCTCGCGGCGGCGTCGTGCCCATCGTCGCCGCGGGCCACCCGGTTCTGCGGTCGAGGGCCGTGCCGTACGCCGGGCAGCTCGACTCCGAGACTTTCGGGGAGTTGATCGAGGTGATGCGCGCAACCATGCACGACGCGCCCGGTGTCGGTCTGGCTGCCCCGCAGATCGGTATTCCGTTGCAGATCGCGGTGATCGAGGACCTGTACGAGGTGGGAGCGGACGTCGCCCGCGTCCGAGAGCGCACGCCGCTTCCGTTCCGGGTACTGATCAATCCGCGGTACACCCCGGTCGGGCCGCGGACGGCGGACTTCTACGAGGGATGTCTCAGTGTTCCCGGCTACCAGGCGGTCGTCACCCGAGCGGCCGAAGTCCGGCTCGAATGCACCGACGAGACCGGGCGCGCGATCGACGAGGTGGTCAGCGGCTGGCCGGCGAGGATCGTGGCCCACGAGACCGATCACCTCCACGGCACCCTGTACATCGATACCGCCCACACTCGATCGCTGACCACCAACGAGACGTACGGCGAACTGTGGTCGGATCCCACACCCGAACGCGCCGCGCACGCTCTCGGATTCGCCACCGACGACCGTCGTTGACGACCGTGCCCGATACCGCCGACCACACCCTGCGGAGTCGTCGATGGGTGCTGCACCTGGACATGGACGCGTTCTTCGCCTCCGCCGAACAGTTGACGCGACCCACGTTGCGGGGCCGCCCGGTTCTCGTCGGTGGCGCGGGCGGGCGGGGAGTGGTGGCCGGTTGCAGCTACCAGGCCCGCGCGTTCGGAGCGCGCTCGGCCATGCCGATGCATCAGGCTCGCCGACTGGTGGGGGCCGGGGCCGTGGTGTTGCCGCCGCGGTTCGTTCTCTACTCGGAGCTGAGCCGACGCGCCTTCGAGGCGCTGCGGGGACCCATGCCCGTCCTCGAGCAACTCTCGATCGACGAGGCGTTCGGTGAGCCGCTCGAACTGGCCGGGGCGACGGTTCGCGAGGTGGAGCAGTTCTGCGCCGGCCTGCGCGCACTGATTCTCGCCGAGACCGGGCTGGTCGCCTCGATCGGTGCCGGATCCGGAAAACAGATCGCCAAGATCGCGTCGGGACTGGCCAAGCCCGACGGCATGACCGTCGTCGCTCCGGGAATTCAGGCCGAGCTGATGGCGGCTCTTCCGGTGCGGAAGCTGTGGGGGATCGGACCGGTGGCGGGAGAGCGTTTGCGGCGGTTGGGCATCGACACCATCGGCAAGTTCGTGGCCACGCCCGAGTCCGAGGTGGCGTCGATCCTCGGGGCCACGATGGGACCGAGCCTGCATCAGCTGGCGCGCGGAATCGACAACCGAGTCGTGGCCGAGCGAGCCGAGGCCAAACAGGTCAGCGCCGAGACGACGTTCGCCCAGGACCTGATCTCTCTCGCGCAGCTTCGCCCGGCCATCGAGTCCATCGTCGACTCGACGCATCGCCGATTGCTGAAGGACGGTCGGGGTGCCAGGACGGTGGTACTCAAACTACGCAAGTCCGACATGAGCATCATCACTCGATCGGCCACGTTGCCGTACGCCACGGTGGACAAGCAGACCATCGTGGCAACGGCGCAGCGGCTTGCCGTCGATCCGGTCGATGTCGGTCCGATCAGGCTGGTCGGGGTCGGATTGGCCGGGCTGTCGGCCGTTCGGCAGGGATCGCTGTTTCCCGAACTGGAGTACGAGCCGGTCGCCGATGCGACCGAGGAGTCGCCCGCCCCGATCGAGGCCGCCGCCGATGTCGTCGTCTCGGGAGGCCCTCGGTGGCAGCCGGGTATGGATGTGCGGCATCCCGACTTCGGCCACGGCTGGGTGCAGGGGGCCGGTCACTCGGTGGTGACCGTCAGATTCGAGACCCGCACCACCGGGCCGGGAATCGCGCGTACCTTCGCGGAATCGGACGAGAACCTGGTCGTCGCCGACGTTCTCGACAGCCTGAAGTGAGTTGTGGCCTGGCTGAGGAAACTCTGTGAGGTTTCACAGGTATGCCGATCGCGTTGTGACTCGGGCGTGTCGAGCTGACATAGTGGACCAGGTCCGAGACGACCCCATTCCAGACGACCGACGAGTCACAGAACGATCGAGATGTGACTCAGAGTGAAAAGGACAAGCACTTGAAGCTTCGCAACACCCGACGGGCAATGGTTGCCGGCATCGCCATCGCCGCAGCGCTCACCATGACCGCCTGCAGCTCGGAAGGCGGTGACGAGCCGACCGCGACCACGACGGCTGTCACCACCTCTGCGGTTGCCGCTCCCGACGCCGGTGCGTACCCCCCGGTTCCGACCGTCGAAGAGCTGAACGCCGAGCTCGCCCGCGGGCTCGATCCCAACGTTCCGGTCGAGGAGAAGGCCGCCCTGATCCAGGGTGCATCCGCCGATCCGGATCTGATCAACCAGGTCGCCGCTGCTGCAGTGGCCAACAACGCCCAGATCGAGATCACCAGCATCGACGATCTCGGCACCGGCGTTCTCAATGCCGGCATCACGATCACGCTCAACGGCCAGGCCAACCCCGGCACCTTCCAGTTCGTCCCCGAGGACGGCGTGTGGAAGCTCTCCAAGGAGAACGCCTGCGGCATCGTCTCGCTCGCTCAGCTGACCAGCCCGGCGTGCCCCGCACCCTGAGTCCTGCCGATCGTCTCTGACCGACAGTAGAACTGCCGGTGACATGTCCCCTCGGGGATGTGTCACCGGCAGTTTTTCGTGGGGCGACCGCCCGGTTCACATGCTCGGTGTGACCGATCGGATGCGCTCGACGGCCGCCTCGGCGACAGCGGTGACCGTATCGGGTTCCAGGCCACTCCGGTCGGAGACGACGATCTGGACGACCGTCGAATCGACCACGGCCACCACCACGTCGGAGATCAAGGTGAACCCTTCACTGCTGGTGGTCAGGCGTACCGAGGCCGATGCGTCACCGACCGACGACTGCTCCCGGCCTGCCAGCGCATAGTCGACGCTCACCCCGTCCGCATCCGTGCCACTGAACGTCGTGCACCCTGCCCACGCCTGCTGAATCGCCGTGAACGCCTCGGCCGTGCCCGTATCGGAGTAGCTCGCCGCATCCTCGTCGATCGACGAGAAGTTCGGTCCCGAGAAGCGGGCGACTGCGGTAGACGTCGCCCCGCCCCGCTGCTCCGAGATCGGAGCCAGGACGGCGGCGCATTCGGCCGGGTCTGTACCGGACCTGTCGGGGGAGTCGTACTCGGGAGCCGGGTCGAGCCCCAGATCCTGGACCGGGTCGGGGATCGAGGAGAACCCGTCCGGGAGGTCACCGAGACCCAACATCGCCGCGGCCAGGACGCCGGAGTCGGTGATGGGTGCGCCGAGCAGAGGATCGGGCGCGGGGACGGCGCTGGGTGCGGCTGCAGGGCTCGGGGCAGGCTCGTCTGCACCGCACCCGGCCGCGGCGACGCCGACCAGCGCCAGCGCCGCCAGCAGCTGCGTCGTGGTCCGCGCCGTCATCGGGCAGCCCAGCCGATGGAGTCTCCGACGGTCTGGCGTAGCACCGTCGTGCTGTCGGGATCGGTGTACATCTGCTCACCACCTGCGGTGATCGACCCGCCGACGGGGAGTGGACGGGTCAGATCGATCTCCAGCGTTCCCGAGCCGGTGAAGGTGTACGTCGCGATGTTCAGTGTGCCGGCGTTGTCCGGCAGGTTCCATGTCGACGATTCGGGCGTCTGGGTGATCGCGACGTCCAGGGTCGCTCGGTCACCGTCGAGCGCTCGCAGCGTGACAGTGCTGCGCTGGTTCAACGTGATGCCGCTCAGTACCTGCTGATCGACCGTCCATACTGCGCCCACTCCCACCTCTGCGTCGGGGAAGTCGACGGAGCGGTACACCGCGGCGTTCAACGACCGTTCGATCGCCGCGCGGGCGGTATCGAGCGCGGCGTCGGCGGGGGTGATGTGCAGTGCGGTGATCGCTCCGGAGTCGGTGCTCGCCAGCCGCGCCGTCGAGCCCTCGGAGGCGGCGAGTGCGTCGGTCAGTCCCTCGTCGGGTGACGTCGCAGCTCCGATGGTGAGCTCGACGGATCGGGTCGCGCCGGTAGCAGCGTCGTCGTCCGGCACGGTCTCGGACGTCGACGCGGACAGTGGCACGGTCAGATCGGGACTCGAGAAGTCCTGCGGAGCACCGTTGTCGATCTGCTGCGACACGGTGGATGTGGTGGTCAGGTCCACGGTCTGCTCGTCGGAGTCGGAGGTGTCGAAAGCCAGCACGCGCCGTGGCTCGGCACCGGGGTCGACGACCGTCGTGGTCGTCGGTGTCACGGCGATCGTCACCTCGTTCGAGGACGCGGCCTGATCGGGAGCTGGATCGGAGTCGGCGTCGGTGCTCGAACATCCGGCGACGAGTGCCACTGCACAGCAGGCAGCGAGAAAACCGGAGCGGACGGTGCGGTTTCGATCGGTCGTCTTCACGCGCACCAGGCTACTGACACCGCCCGCGGTGACCGGTGGTGCGCGGCACGGATGAGGACCCACCGCCGTCCATACGCCATGATGGACAGGTGAGTGAAGACCGCGCCGACGATCCGCCAGCCGAGACGAGTAGTGTTCCGGCACCGAACGAGACCGCGGACTCGCAGGTGACCGAAGCCGACAGCGCCGAGATCGGACTTTCGAAGCCGCTCAAGACGCGGTTGCTGATCGTGATCGCGGCCGTGATTCTTCTCTTCGATCTCGTGACCAAGATTCTGGTCGTGCACTACGTCGAGCCCGGCAACCCGATCGAGATCGTCGGAGACGTCGTGACGCTGCGGCTGGTACGCAATCCCGGTGCGGCGTTCTCGATGGCCACCGGAATGACCTGGTTGCTCACGGTCGTGGCCGTCGCGGTCGTCATCGGGGTGATCAAGATCGGTCGGACGCTGCGATCGCCGTGGTGGGCACTGGGATTGGGTCTCGTTCTCGGCGGCGCACTCGGCAACCTGATCGACCGCTTCTTCCGTGCACCCGGCCCGTTCCAGGGACACGTCGTCGACTTCGTGTCGGTGGGCTGGTGGCCGGTGTTCAACGTGGCCGACTCGTCCATCGTCTGTGGTGCCATCCTGCTCGTCGTCCTGAGCCTGTTCGGGTTCGAGCCGAACGGTGAACGAGCCGGCAAGTCGAGTTCCGACGCCGCAGGCGAGGCCGACAAGTGAGGGAATCGCGCTCGATGCCCGTCCCCGACGGCCTGGACGGAATGCGGGTGGACGCCGGTCTGGCTCGGCTGCTCGGGCTCTCGCGTACCGTCGCCGCGACCCTCGCCGAGGAGGGCTCGGTTCTGGTCGATCACGGTGCCGTCGGCAAGTCCGACCGGCTGGCCGCCGGTTCGTGGCTCGAGGTGACGCTGCCCGAGCCCGCCCGTGAGCTGACGATCGAGGCGGAGCCGGTCGAGGGGATGGAAATCCTCTACGCCGACGACGACATCGTGGCCGTGGACAAGCCGGTCGGGGTCGCTGCGCACGCCAGTGTCGGCTGGACCGGCCCCACCGTCATCGGTGGTCTCGCGGCCGCCGGATTCCGTATCTCGACCTCCGGTGCGCACGAGCGGCAGGGCATCGTCCATCGCCTCGACGTCGGCACGTCCGGGGTCATGGTGGTCGCCACGTCCGAGCGGGCGTACACCGTGCTCAAGCGGGCGTTCAAGGCGCGGACCATCGACAAGCGCTACCACGCACTGGTGCAGGGCCACCCGGATCCGAGCAGTGGAACGATCGATGCCCCGATCGGTCGACACGGCAGCAACGACTGGAAGTTCGCCGTCCGAGCCGACGGCAAGCCCAGCGTCACCCACTACGACACGGTCGAGGCGTTCCAGGCCGCGAGCTTGCTGGACGTGCACCTGGAAACCGGTCGTACGCACCAGATCAGGGTGCACTTCTCGGCGCTGCGGCATCCGTGCTGCGGCGATCTGACCTACGGAGCCGATCCACGGCTGGCCGAACGGTTGGGCCTGGAACGGCAGTGGCTGCACGCTCGCTCGCTCGGCTTCGCGCATCCGTCCGACGGCCGCTGGGTCGAGATCGAGAGCAAGTATCCGGCCGACCTCGAGCACGCACTCGAGGTGCTTCGGAAGGCGTGATGCGCAGCAGGGGAGTCTCCGGAGTGCTCGGCGGCGTCGTTGTCGCGGCACTCGTGATCGGGGCGCTCGCCGTGATCGGGCACCTGAATCCGGTACGACAGTCGATCGTGAGTACCGACCGCCTCGGCCCGGACAGTGGCGAGCAGGTGGCCGAGTACCTGGCCCGCGCCGAGGAGAGTCTGCGCAGCGACACCACCGAACCTCGATGGGGCTCGGTGTCGTTCGATCGCGAACTCACCGCCGAACAGGTTCGTACCGTCGCCGACGGCGTCCGTATCTCGCAGGTGTTGGTGCGTGTTCCGCTCGACCGCGTGCAGACTCCGATACTCACCGTGGGTGTACCCGGCAGTGAGCGCTCGGTACTGAATTCGACCGCGCGTGCAGCGAGCCTGGCGGCGGCGTCGTTCGGTGTGGGGGACCGGCAGGCGCAGATCGCCGCAGTGTCGCAGCGACGTCTGCTCGACGGGTGCGCCTGTGTGGTGACAGTGGTGGTGCGCGGGACCCCTGCCGAGCTCACCGAGCTGGCCGGCCGGCCCGATGTGCGAGCGGTGCAAGCTCTTCCGCCGGATGCGGTGTCCGGCAAGTTCGCGGTCGAGCCGCTTCTGCCGGAGTACGTCGACGTCGTCGGGCCGCTTCCCGACGACGGTCTCGTGCCGACCGAATGAGGCGATTTCTCGTCGCATCCGTCACACCCGTCACGTCCTCCCAGGACACACCGGCAGCGTGGAAAATCTGTCGGTTCGACCGCTTACAGTGAGTACGTTCGCGGCTCGTACTGTCGACAACGCACGACCTTCAGGAGAGAACCTTCGTGGCCGATTCGTTCGTTCATCTGCACAACCACACCGAATATTCGATGCTCGACGGTGCCGCCAAGATCGGGGCGATGTTCGCCGAGGCGGCGCGGTTGGAGATGACGGCAGTCGGCATGACCGACCACGGCAACATGTACGGGGCCAGCGAGTTCTACAACGAGGCCAAGAAGGCCGGAATCAAGCCGATCATCGGCATCGAGGCCTACATCGCCCCGGAGTCTCGCTTCAACAAGAAGCGCGTGCTGTGGGGCGACCGCAGCCAGAAGTCCGACGACGTCTCCGGTAGCGGTGCGTACACGCACATGACGATGGTCGCCGAGAACGCCACCGGAGTTCGCAACCTGTTCAAGCTGTCCTCCCTCGCCTCCATCGAAGGGCAGCTGGGCAAGTGGGCCCGGATGGACGAGGAGATCATCGCCTCGCACGCCGAGGGCATCATCGCCACCACCGGCTGCCCGTCGGGGGAGGTGCAGACTCGCCTGCGACTGGGCCAGGATCGTGAGGCGCTGGAGGCTGCCGCGAAGTGGCGCGAGATCTGGGGGCCGGACAACTTCTTCCTGGAGCTGATGGATCACGGTCTGTCCATCGAGCGACGCGTCCGCGAAGGTCTGCTCGACATCGGCAAGAAGCTCTCGATCCCGCCGCTGGCGACCAACGACTGCCACTACGTCACCAAGGACGCCGCCGAGAACCACGAGGCGCTGCTGTGCATCCAGACAGGTAAGACGCTCAGCGACCCCACTCGCTTCAAGTTCGACGGTGACGGCTACTACCTCAAGTCCGCCGCCGAGATGCGCGAGCTCTGGGACGATCAGGTGCCCGGTGCATGCGACAGCACCCTGCTCATCGCCGAGCGGGTGCAGCCCTACGACGAGGTGTGGGCGCACCGCGACCGGATGCCGATCTTCCCCGTGCCCGAGGGACACACGCAGGGAACGTGGTTGCGCCACGAGGTCATGACCGGGCTCGAGCGGCGGTTCCCCGACGGCCCGGGCGAGGACTACCTCGCGCGCGCGGAGTACGAGATCAAGGTCATTCTCGAGATGGGCTTCCCGGCGTACTTCCTCGTCGTCGGCGACCTGATCAACCACGCCAAGGCCGTCGGCATCCGCGTCGGGCCCGGTCGAGGCTCGGCCGCGGGCTCTCTCGTCGCGTACGCGATGGGTATCACCAACATCGATCCATTGCCGCACGGTCTGCTGTTCGAGCGATTCCTCAACCCCGAGCGCGTGTCGATGCCCGATATCGATATCGACTTCGACGATCGTCGCCGCGGTGAGATGGTCCGCTACGCCACCGAGAAGTGGGGCAGCGATCGAGTGGCCCAGGTGATCACGTTCGGCACCATCAAGACCAAGGCCGCCATCAAGGACTCCGCGCGCGTGCAGTTCGGCCAGCCCGGCTTCGGAATCGCCGATCAGATCACCAAGGCACTTCCGCCGCCCATCATGGCCAAGGACATCTCCGTGGCCGGCATCACCGACCCGGCGCACGAGCGCTACAAGGAAGCCGTCGAGGTCAGGGCCCTGATCGACTCCAACCCCGACGTCGCGACCATCTACAAGACGGCCAAGGGGCTCGAGGGCCTGATCCGCAACGCGGGCGTGCACGCCTGCGCGGTCATCATGTCGTCCGAGCCGCTCACCGATGCCATTCCGGTGTGGAAGCGCGCGCAGGACGGCGCGATCATCACCGGCTGGGACTACCCGTCGTGCGAGGCCATCGGTCTGCTCAAGATGGACTTCCTCGGTCTGCGCAACCTCACCGTCATCGGTGACGCCATCGACAACATCAAGGCCAACCGCGGCATCGACATCGACCTCGACGCGCTCCCGCTCGACGATCCGGCGACCTTCGACTTGCTCTCTCGCGGAGACACTCTCGGCGTCTTCCAGCTCGACGGCAGCGCCATGCGCGATCTGCTCCGCCGGATGCAGCCCACCGGCTTCGAGGACATCGTCGCCGTCCTTGCCCTGTATCGGCCGGGTCCGATGGGCATGAACTCGCACAACGATTACGCCGACCGCAAGAACGGTAGGCAAGAGGTCAAGCCGATTCACCCGGAGCTCGAAGAGCCGCTCAAGGTGATTCTCGGCGAGACGTACGGCCTGGTGGTCTACCAGGAGCAGATCATGCAGCTGGCGCAGAAGGTGGCCGGCTACACCCTCGGCCAGGCCGACCTGCTGCGTCGCGCCATGGGCAAGAAGAAGCTCTCCGAGCTGGAGAAGGCCTACGCCGGGTTCCGGCAGGGCATGTTGGACAACGACTTCTCCGAGGCGGCCATCAAGGCGCTGTGGGACACCGTGCTGCCCTTCGCGGGCTACGCGTTCAACAAGTCTCACTCCGCGGGCTACGGCCTGGTGTCGTACTGGACGGCATATCTCAAGGCCAACTACCCGGCCGAGTACATGGCCGGACTGCTCACCAGCGTCGGCGACGACAAGGACAAGGCCGCGATCTACCTCGCCGATTGCCGCAAGCTGGGCATCACGGTGCTGCCACCGGACGTCAACGAATCCGAACTCAACTTCGCGTCGGTGGGCAAGGACATCCGGTTCGGGCTCGGTGCCGTCCGCAACGTCGGTACCAACGTTGTCGCCTCGATCATCAGGGCGCGATCGGAGAAGTCCAAGTACACCGACTTCTCCGACTACCTCGGCAAGATCGATGCGATCGCGTGCAGCAAGAAGGTCACCGAATCCCTCATCAAGGCAGGTGCCTTCGACTCACTCGATCATCCCCGCAAGGGCCTGATGCTCATCCACGCCGACGCCATCGACGCGGTGATGGGCACCAAGAAGGCCGAGGCGATCGGTCAGTTCGACCTGTTCGGCGGCGAGGACGCCGACGAGTCCATCTCCGCCGTGTTCAACGTTCGGGTGCCGGACGAGGAGTGGGAATCCAAGCATCGGCTCGCCCTCGAACGCGAGATGCTCGGCCTGTACGTCTCGGGACACCCGCTGCTGGGCGTCGAGCACATGCTCGCCGCGAAGTCCGACTGCAACATCCCCACCATTCTCGAGGGTGACATCAAGGACGGCACACAGGTCACCGTCGGCGGCATTCTGGCTTCGGTGAATCGTCGGATCAACAAGAACGGCCTGACGTGGGCGTCGGCTCAGCTCGAGGACCTCGCCGGCGGTATCGAGGTGCTGTTCTTCCCGCAGGCGTACTCGGTGTTCGGTGCCGATGTCACCGAGGACTCGGTGGTACTCGTCAAGGGCCGCGTGTCGGTGCGCGACGATCGAATCTCGTTGATCGCCAACGATCTTGCGGTACCCGATCTGTCCGCGATCGGCATCGACAAGCCCCTCGCGGTGAGTCTGCCGACTCGGTTGTGCACGGCGGACAAGGTCGGTGCCCTCAAGCGGGTGCTGTCGAGCCACCCGGGAACCTCGGATGTGCACCTGCGGTTGGTCAGTGGCGACAAGATCACCACGATGAAGCTGGACGACAGTCTGCGCGTCACGCCGACATCGGCGTTGATGGGCGACCTGAAAGCGCTACTCGGCCCGGGCTGCCTGACGGGCTGACGCCGGTCCGGTCGAACCCAGTTCGGTCAGGCGCAGCGTCCACCAGGTGAGTACGGCGACTGCTGCGCCGGCCAGCACTGCTGCGTGCAGGGAGCCGGCAACGACGAGCGTCGCAGTGAACACGATGAACCCGAGTGCGAGGGCCTCGAGCTTGTAGACGGGCCACGCGATGCCCGCCACGTCCGCGGTACGTAGGGCCGGAGCGGGTCGACGGCTCACCTGGGTGCTCGTGTAGGTCATCGCGTTCTCCTCTGGTGCCACCGGCAGGTTCGGGTCTCCGCTGCAGGAAGTTCAGACTATACCCACAAAAGATTCGGTGGGCCGAACTTGGGGTCCGGACCTGGCAATGTCGACGATCTCGTGGCGTGCCGACGCCTCGAGGTGTTGACTGAAAGCCATGCCATTGACAGGAGAATACGAACCGAGTTCATCCGACTGGGCCCGCAAGCAGGCCGAGCTGTACGAGAACTCCGGCGGAACCGAAGGCACGACGATGAACGGGATGCCGGTGGTGCTGCTGACCACGAAGGGCAACAAGAGCGGAAAGCTGCGCAAGTCACCGCTGATGAAAGTCGAACACGATGGTGAGTACGCCATCGTTGCCTCCCTCGGCGGTGCCCCGAAGCACCCGGTCTGGTATCACAACGTCAAGGCCGAGCCGCTCGTCGAGCTGCAGGACGGTCGGGACAAGCACGACTACATCGCCCGCGAGGTGACCGGCGACGAGAAGGCAGTGTGGTGGGAACGCTCGGTTGCCGCGTACCCCGACTACGCGGAGTACCAGAAGAAGACCGACCGCGAGATACCTGTGCTCGTACTCTCCCGCGTCTGAAACGCCGTCGGTCCGGTCGTGGAGCGGTCCCGGATGGGCAACCGTTCCACGCTGGTGGCAGCATGTGCTGGTGTCTTCATCCCCTGAACTCGCCTCCCAGCATTCACCCTCGGTAGCCGTCACCGCTGCCGACATCGATGCCGCTGCGGTGCGTATTTCTTCGGTGGTTGCTGCGACACCCCTGCAGCTGTGCGAACGGCTGTCCGCGGAGACGGGCGCGAAGGTCTACCTCAAGCGCGAGGACCTGCAGATCGTGCGGTCGTACAAGATTCGCGGCGCGTACAACCTGATGGACCAGCTGACCGAGGCCGAGCGTGCGGTGGGCGTGGTGACGGCGAGCGCGGGCAACCACGCGCAGGGCGTCGCATTCGCGTGCCGCACGATGCAGGTCCGCGGTCGCATCTACGTTCCGGCCAACACTCCCAAGCAGAAGCGTGACCGCATCCGCGTGCACGGCGGCGAGTTCGTCGACCTCATCGTCATCGGCGACACGTTCGATGCCGCGGCAGCAGCTGCTGCCGAGGATGTCGCTCGTACCGGTGCCACCATGGTGCCTCCGTTCGACGACCCCCGTACCGTCGCCGGCCAGGGCACCATCGCTGCCGAAATAGTCGACCAGCTCGGTGGCGCGCCGGACGTCGTCGTCATGCCCGTCGGCGGCGGCGGATGCATCGCGGGCATCTCGAGCTACCTGCGCGAGCGCGCACCGCAGACCTCGCTGGTGGGCGTCGAGCCGTCCGGTGCCGCATCGATGACCGCCGCACTGATCGCCGGTGGTCCGGTCACGCTCGCCGACATCGATCCGTTCGTCGACGGTGCCGCCGTCCGCCGCATCGGGGACGTGCCGTATGCGGCGCTCCGGTCGTTGGGTGCCACCGTCGTCTCGCACGCGTCGTTGCCATTGCTCACTGCGCCGGTGTTCGACAGTGCGGGTCCCGGTGCGTTCTTGGTCACGCAGATCGACGAGGGCGCGATCTGCACCGCGATGCTGGCTCTGTACCAGAACGAGGGTGTCATCGCCGAGCCCGCGGGCGCACTCGCGGTTGCTGCGCTCGAGCACCTCGACATCGCCCCCGGAAGTACCGTCGTCTGCCTGGTGTCCGGTGGCAACAACGACGTCTCCCGTTACGGCGAGATCCTCGAGCGTTCTCTGGTTCACCTGGGGCTCAAGCACTACTTCCTGGTGGACTTCCCCCAGGAACCCGGTGCGCTTCGCCGATTCCTCGACGAGGTGCTCGGCCCCGAGGACGACATCACGCTGTTCGAGTACGTCAAGCGCAACAACCGCGAGACCGGTGCTGCTCTGGTCGGCATCGAACTCGGGTTCGCGAGCGGATTGAGCCCGCTGCTCGAACGTATGCGGGATTCTCACCTGCACGTCGAGCAGTTGGAGCCGGGTTCACCGGTCTACCGCTACCTGACCTGATCCGGCGCGCCGGGCCTGTCGGCGCGCAGTCACCGGCCGAGAAGGCGATCGACCACCTGTCGGTGCAGGTCGGGGTCGACGCCCGGGAGATCGAGAAGGGCTCCGAGGTAGATGCCGTCACCGACGAGTCGGATGATCTCGGCCTGAACCGGATCGTCGATTTCGGTGCGAAGACCCTCGTCCCACAACCGCATCATCTCGGTGACGGCATCTTGCACCTCGCCGGAATTGCCGTCGACGCTGCGCAACGCGGCCAGGGTCGATCGATACAGGGCGATCTCCTTCTCGGAGATGGAGTCGGGTGGTTGCAGATACCACTCGGCCACCGAGGTGCCGCCTGCTGCGGCGTCGGCGCGCTGCTGATCGGCCTGGGCACCGAGTCGTCGCACCATAGCGGCGATCAGCGCGTCCTTGGTCTTGAAGTGATAGAGCAGCCCGCCCTTGGAGACGCCTGCGGCGGCGGCGACGCTGTCGAGGGTCACTTTGGTCAAGCCGTGTTCGATCAGCATCGCTTCGAGTGCGTCGAGTATCCGGTCGCGAGTGTCCGATGACATGAATGTCACTTTACCGGCTGGACGGTTGGAGGTACGCTCGATCACTGTACCGGCTGGACGGTCGGTACTCGTCGTCGCTTCGGGACCAGTTCCGGTCACCGAGCGCAGAACGTAGGAGCAGCAGTGAGTGACATGCGCACCGGTTCGGTGCACGAGGCGACCGGAGCATCCGAGCACCGAGCCACCCCGAAGGACTGGCTGGGTCTGGTGGTGCTGGCATTCGCCGTGTTGCTCATCGCCGTCGACGGCACGGTCCTCGATCTGGCCCTGCCCTTCATCAGCTCCGACCTGGCACCGACCAGCAACCAGCTGCTGTGGATCATCGACGTCTACTCGTTCGTCCTGGCCGGCCTGCTCATCACCATGGGCACGCTCGG
This sequence comes from Rhodococcus sp. 05-2255-3B1, assembly GCF_002258545.1. Taxonomy (NCBI): domain Bacteria; kingdom Bacillati; phylum Actinomycetota; class Actinomycetes; order Mycobacteriales; family Nocardiaceae; genus Rhodococcus; species Rhodococcus sp. 05-2255-3B1. The sequence continues at coordinate 176,611 of NZ_NOZC01000021.1, forward strand.
CGATCGCATCGGCCGTCGTCGACTGCTGCTGATCGGTGCCGCGGGCTTCGGCATCGCCTCGCTCGTAGCGGCCGTGTCGACCAGCGCCGAGATGCTCATCGCGGCCCGGGTGCTTCAGGGCATCTCCGGCGCAACTCTGATGCCTGCGACCCTCGGCTTGATCAGGACCATCTTCCTCAACCCGCGTCAGCGTGTCGCCGCCATCGGAGTGTGGGGCGCGATGGCCGGTGGCGGTGCCGCCGCGGGACCGCTCGTCGGAGGCTGGCTGCTCGAACACTACTGGTGGGGATCGGTGTTCCTCATCAACATCCCCGTGATGATCGTGCTGATCGCTCTCGGGCCGCTGGTCATCCCCGAGTCCAAGGATCCGAACCCGGGGCGCTTCGACCTGACGAGCTCGGCACTGTCGATGCTCGCCATCGTGCCCGTGGTGTTCGCGGTGAAAGAGACCGCGGCACACGGATTCGACGTGGTCTACCTGCTCTCCGCAATGATCGGCATCATCGCCGGGTTCGTGTTCGTGCGGCGGCAGCGAACTCTCGCGGCCCCGATGATCGACCTACGGCTGTTCGCCAACCGAGCGTTCTCGACGGGTGTGGCCACGAATTTCCTGTCGGTCTTCGCCCTCGCCGGGGTGCTGTTCTTCGGTTCGCAGTACCTGCAGCTCGTCCTCGGCAACAGTCCGCTCGAGGCGGGACTGTTGCTGCTGCCCGGCACCGCCGCCAGTATCGTTACGTCGTTGCTGGTCGCGGTCCTGGTTCGGTACTTCAGCGCGGGAACGGTTCTCGGTGTCGCGATGTTCGTCGCGGCTGCGGGCGCAGGCATCCTGGTCGGCTTGGCCACGGACAGTGGTCCGACACTCTTCATCGCCGGATTCGTGCTCGTGGGCGCAGGCGTCGGTGTTGCGCTCACACTGACCTCCGAATTGGTCGTCAGCTCAGTCGAACCCGAACGAGCGGGAGCTGCCTCGGCAGTGTCGGAGACCGCATACGAGCTGGGCATCGCGTTGGGTGTCGCCGTACTCGGCACGGTGGTCATGGCCATCTTCCGTCGTGGAATCGACGTCACCCAGCTGACCCCCGAGCTCGGAGCCGAGGCAGGCGAAACACTCGGCGGCGCGGATGCCGTGGCTCGTGAATTGCCGGACTCGGTGGGGACGGTTCTGCTCGATTCCGCACATGCTGCCTTCGTAGCGGGCATGCATGTCGCGGCCGTCGCCACCGCGGTTGTTCTCGCCGTCACCGCCGTGTTCGTCCTGGTCAACCTACGCAGGCGTCAGGACTCCAGTACGACGACGGAGTGACCGGGAACCGTGGTGGCAGAGCCGGTCTCGTTCGAGGTCGTCGGCTCCCACTCGAGTAGTGCGGAGCCGCCGACCGGCACCGTCACAGCGGATTCGGACAGGTTGCACACCACGCTGATGCGGCCGCGACGAACGACGATCCACTGCGCATCCTCGTCGTAGTCCACCTTCACGTGGTCGAGCCACGGGTCGGTCAGTTCTGTCCGGTCGCGCCGCAGCCGCAACAAGTCGCGATAGACGCCCAACAGTCGCGCATGATCGCCGTCGCCCAGCTCCGACCAGTTCAGCTTCGACCGCGTGAACGTCTCGGGATCCTGCGGATCCGGGATATCGCTCTTGTCCCACCCGTGCTCGGCGAACTCCGCCTTGCGTCCCTCTGCCGTGGCCTTGCCCAGCTCGGGCTCGGGGTGCGAGGTGAAGAACTGGAACGGTGTGGACGCTCCCCATTCCTCGCCCATGAACAGCATCGGGGTGTAGGGCGAGGTCAGCACGAGCGCGGCCTTGATCGCAAGCTGACCGGGGGAGAGGTAGAAGCCCGGACGGTCGCCGATCGCGCGGTTGCCCACCTGGTCGTGTGTGGTCGTGTAGGTCACCAGGGAGCTGGCCGGGATGCGCCGGGTGTCCAGTGGTCGACCGTGGATGCGACCACGGAAACTCGAGTACGTTCCGGCGTGGAAGAACCCCTGCCGCAACGTGTTCGCCAGCCCCTGCAGCGAACCGAAATCGCCGTAGTAGCCCTGCCGCTCACCGGAGACCGCGGCGTGGATGGCATGGTGGATGTCGTCGTCCCACTGGGCGTCGAGTCCGTACCCGCCGCCCGACCGAGCAGTGATCAGCATCGGATCGTTGAGGTCGCTCTCGGCGATCAGGGTCAGTGGCCGACCCAGATGTGCCGAGAGACTTCGGGTTTCGATCGACAGCTGCTCGAGCAGGTGCACCGCAGTGTGGTCGACGATCGCGTGCACCGCGTCGAGTCGCAGTGCGTCGATGTGAAACTCGGAGAACCAACGCAGTGCGTTGTCGAGGGCATAGCGCCGCACCTCGCCCGAATCGGCCTCGGCGTAATTGATCGCCTGGCCCCAGCTGTTGGCCCCCTCGGTCATGTACGGGCCGAAGCGGTCCAGGTAGTTTCCGGACGGGCCGAGGTGGTTGTAGACCACGTCCAGAACGACACCGATACCGCGACCATGGCAGGCATCGACCAACCGCTGTAAGCCTTCCGGGCCGCCGTACTCTTCGTGCACGGTGTACCAGAGAACGCCGTCGTAACCCCAGTTGTGCACGCCGTTGAACCCGTTGACCGGCATGATCTCGATGAACGTCACGCCCAGATCGACGAGATGATCGAGCTTGCCGACGGCCGCGTCGAACGTGCCCTCATCGGTGAACGTGCCGATGTGCAGCTCGTAGATCGACGAGCCGGGCAGTTGCCGTCCGGTCCAGGCCGCGTCGGTCCACAGCGTCGGATCGACTTCGAAGACCTGCGACAGCTCGTGTACGCCGTCGGGCTGCCGGGGCGAACGCGGATCTGGCAGCGCCTTGTCTGCGTCGTCGAGCAGGAAGCCGTATCGAGAGTTCGGTGCGGCGTCGACGTCGGCGTGCCACCATCCGTTCGAGGACCGCTGCATCGGATGCACCGTGTCGTCGAGCTGGAGGCGGACCGTCTCGGGGGTCGGTGCCCAGACCTGGAATCGTCGTGTCGTCGCCGAAGAGGTCGCTGCTGTCGATGTCGCTGCTGTCGATGTCACTGTGTCACCGCTTCTTCGTTGTCGCGCACCAGAAGTGCGACCGGGAGTGAGGCGAACACCTCGGCCACCGACACCGTGCCGGTGTGTTCGACGTCGGTGATGCGGTCGCGCCAACGGCCGTCGGGCAGGGCGACGGATGTCTCACCCCAACCCTGCTCGGACAGGCCGAGCGAGAGTCTCGTGGCGAGTGCGATCACGTCGGCGTTTCCGGGAACCGGTCCACGCGAGAACCCGACGAGGTGCTCGGCTGCGGATCCGTCCGCGACGATGGGCGTGTAGGTCCCGCCGACGAAACTCTTCGGCCGCTCGCGTCGCACGTGCAGTGCGGCGCGAACGACGGCGAGCTTGGCCGCACCCGTGTCGATCGAGAGCGCAGCGGTGTTCGACGCGGCGAGCATCGACCGACGCACCGAGTAGTCGACGGGCCTTCGGTTGTCGGGGTCGACGAGCGAGTCCTCCCACAACTCGGTGCCCTGGTACACATCGGGGATGCCTGGCCCGGCCAGGTTGAGCAGTTTCTGACCCAGTGCGTCGGAATGGCCGTGCGGAGCGAGCTTCTCGACGAGCATCGACATCGAACGCGCGACGGCACCGTCGAAGATCGCGTCGAGCCAGCTGTGTACCGCGGACTCGAATTCCTCGTCCGGGTCGGTCCACGTCGTGCGAAGGGCTGCCTCGCGGATCGCCTTCTCCGCGTATGCGTGGACGCGTTCACGCAACGAGGAGGTGACCACGCCGTCCGTCGGCCAGACTCCGAACAGGTTCTGCCACAGGAACATTCCAGTGGTGCCGTCTGGACTCGGGGCCAGTTCTTCCCAGTCGGTGATGCATCGGGCCCACAGTTCGGGAGTCTGCGACAGCACGCCGATGCGTGCCCGCACATCCTCGCCTCGCTTGGTGTCGTGAGTCGACAGCGTGGTCATCGCAGCAGGCCAACGCTTCGCGCGGTCCGCATTGGTGAGATGGAAGAACTCTGTGCTGCAACCGAATCGGCTGGGATCGCCGCCGACCTCCTGCAGCGAGATGAGCCGGTTGGCGCGATAGAACAAGCAGTCCTCGACGCCCTTGGCGGTGACGGCACCGCACACCTGATCGAATCGCACCGGCGATTCGGCACCGCCGATGAGAGCTGTCGTCAACGCACCGAGGCCGGCTGCCAGTTCGGGCTGCTCCTCGCCGATCTCCGCGATCACGCCGGGCAGGACGCGGGCGAGCGGCGCGTAGTCGGTCCGGTAGACGGGGACGGCCGCGACGACGGCGACGATCGCGTCGATGACGGACTCGAGATCGACGGTGGTGCCGGATTCGCGCACGACGGCCCGCGCGAGGCGTCGCACCTCCGGGGACAGATCGCCGCGGGCGACCCCGGTCTTGAGGTCCAGTTCGGTCTCGTGCAGCGTCTCGCTGTCGTAGGCGATGCCCGAACGCACCTGGGACAACGCGGTGAGTGCATGCACGCCCTCGGGGTCGACGAACACTCCGCCGACCGCGGACAAGGCGTCGTATCCGGTCGTCCCGTCGACGGGGAGCGATTCGTCCAACGGTTCGCCGTCGGCCAGGATCTTCTCGATGACCAACCACCGGTCGGGGCCGAGAAGTCCGCGGAGCTCGGTGAGGTAGCCGGCGGGGTCGGCCAGGCCGTCGGGATGGTCGACGCGAAGTCCGTCGATCAGACCGTCCTCGATCCAACTTGCCACCTGTCGATGGGAGTCGGTGAAGACGTCGAGGTCTTCCTGCCGGATTCCCGCCAGACCGTTCACCGAGAAGAAACGTCGGTACCCGATCAGCCCGTCGGACCAGCTCACCAGTCGGTACGACTGGCGATCGTGTACGGCCTGCGCATCGCCGCTGTCGGTGCCGTCGGCGATGGGGAAGCGGTGCTCGTAGAACGCGAGCAGAGGCTGGTCCTCGGAGCGGTCGACGGTCAACTCGCCGACGTCGCTCGCGCTCCCGAGAACGGGGATGGCGATCTTGCCGTCGACGCCGTTGTCGGCTCCGAAGTCGATGTCGAAGTACGTCGCGTACTCGGAGTCACGACCGCGACGAAGTACGTCCCACCACCATGCGTTCTGCCGCGGGTCCTCCACTCCTACGTGGTTGGGCACGATGTCGACGATGATCCCCATGCCCACTTCGGCGGCACGAGAATGCAACTGCGTCAATGCTTCTCGGCCTCCCAGTGCGGCCGAGACCGTCGAGGTGTCGGTGACGTCGTAACCGTGTGTCGACCCGTCCGTCGCCGTCAGGATCGGCGAGAGGTAGAGGTGGGTGACCCCGAGGTCGTGCAGGTAATCGACCACGTCCGAGGCGTCGGCAAGGGTGAAGGCATCGCCCCGCAGTTGTAACCGGTATGTACTGGTGGGCAGCGGCATGTGTCAGGCAGTCTTTCGTAGAACGAGCAAGGAACGAGCGGTGACTTCCACCGGTGTACCCGCTTCGATCGATTTCTCACTTGTCCCGGTTCGCGACGCGGTGTTCAGCGCCACCGTCCACTCCTTGGCGTAGTTTCCGTCGGGGGTCACGAACTCGATGGTCTCGTGATGTGCGTTGAAGCACAACAGGAACGAGTCGTCCACCACGCGCTCACCGCGTTGGTTCGGCTCCGGGATTCCCTCGCCGTTGAGGAACACCGTGAGCGACTTGCCGAATCCGCTGTCCCAGTCCTCCGGGGTCATCTCCTCGCCCGCGGGGGTGAGCCAGGCGATGTCTCGAGCCTGCTCGCCGGTTCGAATGGGGCGGCCCTCGAAGAACCGTCGGCGTCGGAACACCGGATGCTCGGCGCGCAGCGCGATCGCGTTGCGGGTGAACTCGATCAGTTCGGCGTTCTTCTCGGCCAACGACCAGTCCATCCAGGCCAGTTCGGAGTCCTGGCAGTAGACGTTGTTGTTGCCCTGCTGGGTGCGCGCCATCTCGTCGCCGTGCGCGATCATCGGCGTGCCCTGGCTCAGTAGCAACGTCGCCATGATGTTGCGGATCTGGCGGGCACGCAGGTCCAGGATCTCCGGATCGTCCGTCGGGCCCTCCACGCCGCAGTTCCACGAGCGGTTGTGACTCTCGCCGTCGTTGTTGTCCTCGCCGTTGGCGTCGTTGTGCTTGTCGTTGTACGACACCAGATCGTTGAGCGTGAACCCGTCGTGCGCGATGACGAAGTTGATGCTGGCACCGGGGCGACGGCCGGTGGCTTCGTACAGATCCGAGGATCCGGTCAGTCTCGATGCGAACTCACCCAGTGTGGCCGGCTCGCCCCGCCAGTAGTCGCGCACGGTGTCGCGGTACTTGCCGTTCCACTCCGTCCACAGGCCGGGGAAGTTGCCGACCTGGTAGCCGCCCTCGCCCACGTCCCAGGGCTCGGCGATCAGCTTCACCTGGCTGACGACCGGATCCTGTTGCACCAGATCGAAGAATGCGCTCAGACGATCGACGTCGTGCAGTTCGCGCGCCAGCGTCGACGCGAGGTCGAATCGGAATCCGTCCACATGCATCTCGGTGACCCAGTAGCGCAGCGAGTCCATGATGAGCTGCAGCGTGTGCGGGTGTCGCGCGTTGAGGCTGTTGCCGGTACCGGTGTAGTCCATGTAATGCTCGAGGTCGCCGTCGACGAGCCGGTAGTACGCGGCATTGTCGATGCCGCGGAAGCTGATGGTCGGGCCCATGTGGTTGCCCTCGGCGGTGTGGTTGTAGACCACGTCGAGGATCACCTCGATGCCGGCGGCGTGGAACGAACGGACCATGGCCTTGAACTCGGTGACCGCGGCACCGGGGGACTGCAGCGAGGAGTACTCCGCGTGCGGGGCGAGGAAACCGAATGTGTTGTAGCCCCAGTAGTTTCGCAATCCCTTGTCCAGCAGAACCTGATCCTGCATGAACTGGTGCACCGGCATCAGCTCGATGGCCGTGACACCGAGGTGGTTGAGGTGGTCGATGATCACCGGGTGCGCCAGGCCCGCGTAGGTGCCGCGCTCGGCTTCGGGGATGTCGGGATGGTTGATCGTCATGCCCTTGACGTGGGCCTCGTAGATCACCGTCTCGTGATACGGGCGTTTGGGAGCGCGATCGGCCTGCCAGTCGAAGAAGGGGTTGATCACGACGGTGGTCATCGTGTGTCCGAGCGAATCATGCTGAGGGAAGTCGTTGTTCGGCACCTCGTCGTGCGCGACGGGGGCTTCCTCGATGATCTCGTCGTCGGGATCGGCGAGATCGGCGGCGTCCTCGAACGGGACCTCGACGTCGAGCGAATCCGCGGCTTCCTCGACGATCCGTACCTCGGACTCGGACTCGGGCTCGGGTTCGGGAGCAGCTGCGTCCATGTTGTACGAGAACAGCGATCGGTCACCGTCGAACGTTCCCTCGAACGCCTTGCCGTACGGATCCACGAGCAGTTTGCTCGGATCACAGCGATGCCCGGCGGCCGGATCCCACGGGCCGTGAACGCGATAGCCGTAGCGCTGACCCGGTACCACCGTGGGCAGGTACGCGTGCCAGACGTAGCCGTCGGACTCCTCGAAACGGATACGGGTCTCGGTGCCGTCCTCGGCGATCAGGCACAGATCCACCGCCTCCGCGACCTCGGAAAACAAGGCGAAGTTGGTTCCTGCTCCGTCGTAGGTTGCGCCCAGTGGATAAGCGGATCCCGGCCATACTGCGATGGCAGGCGTGTCGTCGGAGGCTTCGTGCAGCATGGATCAACCCTACTGTGGCGGGTGGGCCCGGGCTTACCGAGCGCGAGCCGCCCCGCTCACGGTCCGGCCCACCACCCGGTGGCCGATCCGATCTGTCGGCCCAGCTCGGTGGTGAGGGTGCGCACGTAGGTCGCGGTGAGATGGTGTTCGTCACGGTAGATCAGAACGTTTCCCTGCTCGGCGCGGCACACGAAGTCGTCGCACACGGCATCGGACAGGTCGAGCGCAGAGAATCCGCCCAGCTGAAACGACGAGGCCAGGGCCGGATTGACGGGGTCCAACGCGTCGTCCCTCGGAATACCGCACGAGACGGCCGTGCCGCCGTCGGCGAGGCAGTCGATGGCCCGGTAGGCGAGCCACGGGGTGTCTCGGATACCGAGAATCCCGACGCCGTCCGCGGTCAGTTGCTGCCACACCGAGGCGTACCAGGGGGGAGTGAAGTCGCCGGGGGCGTCCTCTCGAGGCCGGGTGGCGGTGGTGAACACGTAGTCCGGCTGCATGTCGGCTATGTCGGAGAGCACGGTCCGAGTCCAGTCCAGGCAATCCGGGTACTCGTTCGGGCCGAGCATCGGCATCGTGTTCACGCTCAGCGGGCATCCCATCTTGAGGAAAGTGACCACCGCAAAGCCGTGTTCACGTCCCAGGGCGTCGAGGGCCGTGACCCAGTGTTCGGCATGCGAGCTGCCCGCCAGCACGATGGTTCGGGTCGCGTCGACGTCGCCGTAGGAGCACGAGATCGCTTCCCGGGTCTCGAAATCCGCGATGCAGCCCTCGATGGTGGTGGCCGGCAGGTCCTCCGGGGCCGAATACAGGGGCGGGATCACGTCGGCGGGGTCCGCACGAATCCCGTCGGTCAACTCGAGCGCGCCCGGGTGGGTCAGCTCGTCGATGGATCCGTTGGCTTGCACGGCGTCGATCGAGCGGCTGATGTAGGCGTTCCACCCGATCGAACTCGCGGTGACCGCGATCGCGGCCACCACCGCACACGCGGTCACCGCGATGCGTGCCGGGGTGAACGTGGTCGACTGCGTGGGCCGCTCGACCAGACGAACGGTGAGGAATGCGAGTGCGACCGAGGCAGCGACGATGCCGAGGCCGCCGAGCATGTCGACGTGGGACCGATCGGTGGCCGAGAGGTAGAAGATCAGCAGCGGCCAGTGCCACAGGTAGAGCGGAAACGCGATGGATCCGAGCCAGGCGAAGAAGCGGTTGGAGAGCGTGGCCGCGACGGCCGTCTCGGAACCGGCGACGATCAGCGCGATGGTGGCCAGCACCGGGATCAGGGCCAGAGGCCCCGGAAAAGCAGCAACACCGTCGACGAGAAAGCCGCACGCGACGATGACACCGATGCCGACAACGGCAAGGGCCCCGCGTGCGGTCGACCACGTTCGGGTGTCGCGGGCAGACGGCCCGGCCGCCGGTTTGCCGCTGCGTGCGGCGAACACGGCTGCGACTGCGGCCCCGAGCATGATCTCCCACAGCCGCGCCCCGGTGTCGTAGTAGTTCCACGCCTGGTGGCGTCGAACACCGTCTGCTGCGTACACGAAAGACACCACCGCGATCACGGCGAAAATCACCGCGAACGTCACAGGTCGAAGACTTCGTGGTCCCTCGGGTCGCGCGACACGCCGGACCCATGCCAGACCGAACACGACGGCAATGGCCAGTAGGTAGAACTGGAACTGCACGGCCACCGACCACAGGTGCTGAACGGGACTCACCGAGGGGTCGGCCGCAAGGTAGTCGTTCGCCGTCGTCGCCAGCTGCCAGTTCACGAAGTAGAAGACACCGGCCACCAGCTGATCGCCCAGGTCGGCCCATCGGGTCCGGGGAAGCAGGAACACCGATGCGACGGCCACCGTGAACAAGGTGATCAGCAGTGGCGGCCCGAGTCTGCGCAGTACTCGCGAGATACGCGTGATCGGGTTCAGGCTCGCGCCGGACTCGGCCGATCTCAGCAGAGATGCAGTGAAGAAGAAGCCGGACAGGGTGAGGAACACATCGACGCCGCCCGACACTCGACCCATCCAGATGTGGAAGACGACGACGAGGGCGATGGCGACACCGCGCAGGCCGTTGAGGTCGTGTCGCTGTGGTGGCCGACGCGGTTCGCTCGACGGCGGAGCTGCGTCCCCCTGAGCCGGAACGGCAACTGCGGCCGAGGTATCGGCGCTGCTCTGGGGTACGTGCATGGAGGAGAAGTGACTTCCCGGCTGTGTATCGACCACTCGGTCGGGGGTCGCGGACGGTTGGTACCCGACTCCGGTGAAATCGGGATTCAGGGGGAAACAATACGTGTACGTGAGGTGAAGTACCCCTCGGAGTCTGCCTTGCGGCAATAGTCCCAGTTCGCGGACGGTTTCGGTCCAGCCACGCATGACCGGCTTGCGCATGCATGAGGCGTATGCAAGCATTTATCAAGCGCGTGCAACTAAACGCGATAGCTCGATAAATGCGTACGCATCTTCCATTCAGGAGTTCAGACATGCCACTCGGCTTGCTCGCCCTCGCCATCGGGGGATTCGGAATCGGTCTGACCGAATTCGTCATCATGGGCCTACTGCCCGAAGTCGCGGCCGATTTCGCGGTCACCGAGGCCACCGCCGGCTGGCTCATCACCGGCTACGCGCTCTCCGTCGTCGTCGGGGCCCTGATCGTCACCGCCGCCGTGACACGGTTTCCTCGCAAGAACGTCCTGCTCGCACTGATGTGCCTGTTCATCGTCGGCAATCTCGTCTCCGCACTGTCGAGCAGCTACGAGATGATGCTGTTCGGCCGCGTCGTCGCAGCGCTGTGTCACGGAGCGTTCTTCGGCATCGGTGCCGTCGTCGCGGCGAGCCTGGTCGAACCGGAGAAGAAGGCAGGAGCCATCTCCATGATGTTCGCCGGTCTGACCGCCGCCAACGTCCTCGGAGTTCCGTTCGGGACGTTCCTGGGTCAGAACCACGGTTGGCGCTCGACGTTCTGGGCGATCACGGTGATCGGCATCGTCGCGTTGATCGGAATCGCCACCCTCGTTCCTCGCGATACCGGGGGTGACGAGGTGAGCAATCTGCGTCGCGAGTTGCGCGCGTTCCGGTCGGTGCAGGTATGGCTGTCCATCGCCGTCACAGTGCTCGGGTACGGCGGCATGTTCGGTGCGTTCACGTACATCGCGTTCACGCTCACCGACGTCAGTGGCTTCGCGTCGAGTTCGGTGCCGTGGCTTCTTGTGCTGTTCGGCGGTGGATTGTTCGTCGGCAACTACCTCGGCGGCAAGGCGGCAGACCGCAACCTCACCGGCACGCTGACGATTCTGCTCGGTGCGCTGACCGTCGTACTCGTCTTCTTCGCGCTCACCGCGGAGAGTCGTCCCGCGACGATCGCATCTCTCGTGCTCATGGGTGCGTTCGGTTTCGCGACGGTCCCTGGACTGCAGATGCGGGTGATGTCGTTCGCATCCGACGCTCCGACGATGGCATCCGGCGCGAACATCGCCGCATTCAATCTCGGAAACGCGTTGGGCGCGTGGATCGGCGGTGTGACGATCTCGGCCGGTCTCGGTTACACCTCGCCGATCTGGGCCGGTTCCGTCATCACCGCGCTGGCCTTGACGGTTCTGTTGTTCGCGACCGGTCTGCTCCGACGCGCCGACGCGGATCCGGTCGCGGGAGCGAGCCGACCGAGCGCTGCGACCAGTGCTGCGGGATCGTCCACCTGAAGGCCGAAGGAGTCGGCAGTACCGTCGACCCTCCATCGCTTCAGAGGCGCGGGCACGGTAACCGTTGTAACACAGGACAGGTCGATGTCGACCGAGGTGCCGTCCTGATTCGGTAGTACGAGTCGGCCGCCGTCGAGAGCCGGCGACGCGACTCCGTAACGGCGGTGGATTCGGGCGGAGACGATGGTCGCTCGGTTCACCGTCGCGACGACCTTCCCGGAGGATCGCAGAGTGAGTGTCGTCGGCGAGAGAACATGAGGATGGACGCGGGCCAGCGCGACCGACGAGGTGAGTACCAGCAGTGACGCCGCCGACAGGGCGGCAACCACTGCACTGATCCACAGCACCGGAATCAGCAGATGCAGAACGGCCATCTCGATGACGGTGACGATGCCGAACATCGCAGGCATGGCAAGGGTTCCACGCACTGCCGTGAACGTTGCGGAGTCCGAGTCGACCGGGGCATGCCGTCCCCGCGCCCACAGCAGCAATGCGTGCCATCGGCCGACCTGGACGGGAGTGTGGACCGTCATCGAGCACCACCGGGGCGGATGGGTTCGCCGGTCTCCAGACGCGCGATGGCCTCGATGATCACTGCGCGCTGAGCGGGATCGGGCACGATGTCGTCGATGCTCAGCGGGCCGCTCTCGTGGGCAGGGACGTCGGGCTCCGTCGAGACGAGAGCGTGGATATCGAGCACCGACGCCAATTCTGCTGCGAGAGAATCGATGTCACCTGCGGCATCGTCGACGCCTCGGCCTTCGAGCGCGCTGAATCTGCGCAGGAGCGCCAGGTACTTCAGCCGGGTTCCGGGATCGTCGAGCGTCGCGGTCATCGTCTCGAAGAACGACGTGGGGACGGTGCCCGAGATCGCCATCACCTCGAGCAGGTCACGCTCGCGGAGCAACGCGTCTCGGTCGGTCTCGGCGGCAGTATCGATCAACGCGGCCAGTGTGTCGGCCGCATCTCGCGGCAGGGCCGTCAGTGGACGCTGCTCGACGGCGTCGTCGAGCAGGGCCGACAAACGAGCGTGCCTGTGCGCCAGAGCTTTTTGTTCCGTTTCGATAGCCGCGAGCAGAGCGCGCAGATCGGCGACCACATCGCTCTCGTCCGTAGCGGACCGGTCGAGGGCGGCTGCGATCGCACCGAGGGGCATTCCGGCATCGGCGAGCCAGCGAATTCTCATCAGTCGAACCACGTCGTCGATCGTGTACTCGCGATAGCCGTTCGACAGTCGGCGCGGCTCACCGAGCAGGCCGAGACGGTGGTAGTGACGCACGGTTCGAGGTGTCGTTCCGGCGGCCTCGGCCAGGGATCCGATTCTCATGTGTTCAGTGTGAACCGTGACGCTACGTCAAGGTCAAGATCGGCCGCGCCCTGCTCGTGAGCAGTCCGATACGACCCACCGAGTAGTCTCGGTGGTCCGTGCGATTCGACGTGGCTCGCACAGTTCGAGGAAGAGACCCGGCTGAAGATGGTCGACACCGATCGTTGGTATCGGGAGATGTTCGAGGCCAGCACAGTCGGATTGGCCCTGGCCGACGAGAACGGATTGTTGGTTCTCGCGAACGAGGCGTATGCGGCCATCGTCGGTTGTCCGCGCCATCTGTTGTCCGGCCGGTCCTCGCGTGAGTTCACCCATCCCGACGATCTGGCTCAGCACGCCGCGATGGAACAGATCATGGACGACGCCAAGGCGCGCGGGGAATCGGTTCATGTCGAGAAGCGCTACCTGCATTCCGACGGCACGGTTCGGTGGGGGTGGATCTCGGCCAGTGAGGTTCCCGGCCCCGGGGGCATTCGGTGGACGATGGCAGTCGTACACGACACCACCGACCGGCGGCGCGTCGAGGACGACCTCCGTCAAGCCGCGCAGACCGATGCCCTCACCGGCTTGCTCAACCGACGTGGATGGCGAGATCGGTTGCATCAGTTGACGACACCCCGTGGTGCCGACCTCGCATTGGCTCTGGCGATGATCGACTTCGATCGGTTCAAGTCGTACAACGACAGGTATGGGCACGGACGCGGGGATCGGTTGTTGGTTCGGTTCTCCGCTGCTGCGCAGGACCTTCTCGGTGGCCGGGTCTCCATCGCCAGGTGGGGCGGCGAGGAGTTCGCACTCGCGATGCCCGGGGTGGATTCGACGACCATGTCGGCCGTGCTGGCCGAGCTGTCGGCGGTCGTGCCCGACGGACAGAGCTTCTCGGCCGGTTACACGACCCTGCGCGCGGGGGAGTCCGTCGACGACTGTTTCGACCGCGCGGACATGCTGCTCTATCGGGCCAAACGAGACGGTGGTGCACGCTCGTACGGCGAGGCGTACGAAGCGCCCTGATGACGACCGTCAGCTCTGCAGCCGGCCGAATCCGACGACCCCGGAATCGGATGCGTAGTTCAGTGTGTGCACCCTGATCTTGCCGGCTTCGTTGCCTCCGACGGTGATGGCCTCGCCGCCCTCGACCGCAACGATCACGTTGGTGTGCTGGCCGGCCCAGCTGGCGTTGTCGTAGAGCACCACATCGCCCACCGATGGCGTGTAGTCGCCCACGGCCTCGAATCGGCCCTGCTCCTGGTAAAACTCCTGCAGGGTGTAGACGCCGGGTATGCGCCACGAACCCGAATGAGGATTCGACAGCGGCAGTCCCGCCTCCTTCATGATCCAGCTGACGAAATCGGCGCACCACGCTTCGTCGATGCCTTCGGCGTAGAACGTTCCCGGCCGCTGCAGCTCGTGCTCGGTGTGCAGGAGTTCGACCACCCGGGCCTGATCGGTGGTCAACTCGCCGGCATTCACCTCAGGGAATGCTTCGGTGTCCCATGGGAGGTACCGGCTCGGTGCCAGCCACAGAACACCGACCACCGCGACCACGACGACAGCCGTGCAGGCTGCCACCCACAGCGGCCACCGTCGTCGGGTCCGCGCGGTGGCGTCGATGCTCATGCGACCACGGTAGCGCGAGGTGGCACACCGCTCGGCACAATGACTGTGTGACCACTTCCGAGAATTCGTCGCCCGTTTCCGTTCCTGAGCCCGTCGTGGACGCCGCGAGAGGCGCATCGCGGATCACCGTGCTCACCGGTGCAGGCATGTCGGCCGAATCGGGGATCGCAACATTTCGGGACGCCCAGAGCGGGTTGTGGAAGGACTTCGATCCCAAGGACCTCGCCAGCCCCGAGGGGTGGTCGGCCGACAGTGATCTGGTGTGGGGCTGGTATCGGTGGCGGGCCGAATTGGTCCGACGCTCCGAGCCCAACGCCGGACACGTGGCACTCGCGCAATGGCAGCAGCGGGCGCACGTCGACATCGCCACTCAGAATGTCGACGACCTGCACGAGAGGGCGGGGGCCACGGTTCTCTCGCACGTGCACGGGTCACTGTTCGAGCCGTACTGCAGCGATTGTGGAACGCGGGCGCAGTTCGACGATGCCGCGGACGCACCTGCCGAGGCGGACCAGCGGGTTCCGCCGCCGGAGTGCCCGCTGTGCGGTGGGCTGATCAGGCCGGGTGCGGTGTGGTTCGGCGAATCGCTTCCCGAGGCCGCGTGGGAGGCGGCCGAGGAGGCCGTCCGACATGCCGACCTGGTTCTCGTGGTCGGCACGTCCGGAGTTGTGTACCCGTTCGCCGGGCTGCCTGCGATCGCCCGCAGCGCCGGAGCGACGGTGGTGGAGATCAACCCGGTCGAGACCGAGGTCTCGGACATGGCCGATCACCGGTGGCGCACCACGGCTGCGACGGGGCTGCCTGCGTTGGTCGAGCAGTTGTGAAACGGGGGCCTCGCGCCTCCAAGAGCCAGGAACAGTGACAGCTCACCGAACTGCGCAGCGAATCGCCTGTGTCGGGCCGTCTCGATCGTCGGAAATCGCCACAACTGCCGATTGCAACATCCAACGATTGCAGCTCGACGACTACGGCAACCCCGGGTCAGTCGGTGGTCAATGCCTCGACCAGAGCGCTCATTGCCGATGCGGCACTGTCGGTTTCGCTGGGTCCCAGGGCGGCGAGGCTGGCGATGAGTGCTGCTATCTCGGGGGCGGTCAACCGCACCGGCCGGGGCGCGGCGACGCTTGCCAGTCGAGATCCGCCGTGCACACCCGGTACCGCATCGATGGGAACCCCGGACTCACGCAACCGGGCAAGGTCGCGTTCGACGGTGCGCACGGAAACCCCGAGCCGTTGCGCGAGTTCGGGTGAGGTCAACGGCGCAGCCGCCGACCCCAGCCATTCCACGATCCGCTGCTGACGCGCGACGCGGCGCAAGGTGAGTGCGCTGTCGAGCGATCGGGGCGCGTTGTCCTTCGGCACCGTCCGAATTCTTCCCGATTCCCGACACCGCCCTGACGGGATTGGGTCCTACCGTTGTCGATATGACACCTGACACCGAATCGATCGACAGCTTCTTCGCCCGCTACACGGGGTACTTGACCTCGGGCGATCTCGACGGTCTGGCGAATATCTACAACTATCCGGCTCTGGCCGTCACGGCGCGGGGTTGTGCGGCGATCGCCGAGCCGCAGCAGACCCGAGAGTTCTTTCGGCAGGGGCAGACCTACTATCGGTCGCGCGGAATACAGGGGGTGCGGGCGCGCGACATCGTCACCGAGGCGCAGGTGCCGGGTATCTGGGTCGGGCATCTTCTGCTGGAGAACCTCGACTCCGACGGTTCGCCGGTGGGAACCGAGCGCAACGCCTATCAGGTGGTGACGCTGGACGACGGCACGCGTCGGATTGCGGTGACGACCCCGCTCGATGCCTAGAGCTGGGCGGAGCCGCACTCGGTACTGTGGGTGGAAACGGTTCTTCTTTCTCAGGTAGGGATAACAGATGGCTTTGGGCTCCGACCGATTCTGGCGCGTACTCGGCCGCTCGGCGCAGAAGGCGCAGAGCACCTCGCGTCGACGCGTCGACCGGGCTCAGGAGCATGCGGAATGGGCTGCTGCCCTGAGCGCGAGCGAGTTGGCGACCGAGGCGACCGCGCTGCGGGTCGACAATGCCGACCGTCTCGATGTCCCTCGGTACCTGGCGTTGACGCGCGAGGCGAGCGAGCGTGCCCTGAAGCTCCGGCCCTTCGACGTTCAGTTGCACGGTGCCGTGCGATTGCTCGCCGGTGACGTGGTGGAGATGGCAACCGGCGAGGGCAAGACGTTGGCCGGTGCCATCGCTGCCGTCGGATACGTGCTGTCCGGGCGTTCGGTGCACGTGATCTCGGTCAACGACTTTCTCGCGCAACGTGATGCGCAATGGATGCAGCCACTGTTCGAGTCCCTCGGTATCACCGTCGGTTCCATCGGCGAGTCGTCGACCGCATCCGAGCGGCGCGCCGCCTATGCCTGCGACATCACCTATGCCTCGGTCAACGAGATCGGGTTCGACGTTCTGCGTGATCATCTGGTGAACGACCGAAACGATCTGGTGGCACCCGTGCCGGACGTCGCCCTGATCGACGAGGCCGATTCCGTACTGGTCGACGAGGCGCTCGTTCCACTGGTGTTGGCCGGTTCGGTCTCCGGCGACGTCTCGACCTCGACGGTCATGGATGCAGTCCGATTGCTGGACAAGGGAGTTCATTTCGACACCGATGCCGAAGGACGCAACGTGTTCCTCACCGACGAGGGCGCACTGCGGATGGAGAAGGAGCTGGGCGGTATCGACCTGTACTCCGAACATCACGTCGGGACGACATTGGTGGCGGTCAACGTGGCACTGCACGCCCAGGTGCTGGTCCAGCGCGACGTCGACTACATCGTCCGTGACGGACGGGTGCAGTTGATCAACGCCTCGCGTGGCCGGGTGGCCGAACTGCAGCGATGGCCGGATGGATTGCAGGCTGCGGTCGAGATCAAGGAGGGGCTCGCTCCCACCGAGACCGGTGAAATTCTCGACACGATCACCGTGCAGGCGTTGATCAATCGATACGCGACGGTGTGCGGTATGACCGGTACCGCCATGGCGGCGGGGGAGCAGCTTCGCACGTTCTACGGCCTCGGAGTCTCGATCATCGAGCCCAACGTTCCCACGGTGCGCGTCGACGAAGTCGACCGCGTGTACGACACGATCGAGCACAAGAACGCTGCAATTGCGCTGCAGGTGAAGCAGATCCACGAGACCGGTCAGCCGATCCTCATCGGCACCCACGACGTCGCAGAGTCCGAGGCGCTGGCCTCGACGCTCACCGCGTCGGGCGTGGAGGTGGTGGTGCTCAATGCCAAGAACGACGCCGAGGAGGCGGCGGTCATCGCTGCGGCGGGCGTACACGGCGCGGTGACGGTCTCGACGCAGATCGCCGGACGTGGAACCGACATCAAGCTCGGTGGTCCCGACGGCACCGACCGCGAACGGATTGCCGAGCTCGGCGGACTGTTCGTTCTCGGCACCGGTCGCCACACCACCGAGCGACTCGACAATCAGCTCCGAGGACGTGCAGGTAGGCAGGGAGACCCCGGCCGGTCGCTGTTCTTCGGCAGTTGGGAGGACGACGTCGTCAAGAACAACATCGGCGACAAGGATGCCCCGAAAGGCATCGACGAGAGCGGCCTCTTCACCTCGGCTGCTGCGGCCGACCGTGTCGATCATGCGCAACGCATCGCCGAGGGCCAGATGCTCGAAATACATTCGCGCACGTGGCGTTACAACCAGCTGACGGCTCAGCACCGTGAGATCCTCGATCGCCGCCGGGCCACGTTGCTCGACTCCGACGAGGCACTGACGCTGCTCGAGCAGCACGCACCGGCGCGCTCGAAGGAGTTGCGCGAGACCGTGTCCGAGGAAACTCTGATCGAGGTCGCCCGCCAGATCGTCCTGTACCACCTCGATCGGTCGTGGTCGGACTACCTCGCGCACCTCGCCGACGTACGGGAGAGCATTCACCTGCGCGCACTGGGGCGGGAGAACCCGCTGGACGAGTATCACCGGATCGCTGTCGAGGCGTTCAAGACGGTGTCCTCCAAGGCGATGGATCTCTCGCACGCGACGTTCGAGTCGGCCGAGATCACCTCGGAGGGAATCGATCTGGACGAAGCCGGCTTGCGTCGACCGACGTCGACCTGGACGTACATGGTGCACGACAACCCGTTCGCGTCCCGCGGAAATGCCGGTGCGGCCGGTCTGGGGCCGATTTTCGGTGGCTGACGCGCGGCGCGCGTTGCTCGCTCTCGCGTTCGGCGCGAGCGTGGTGGCTTCCGGGTGTGCCGACTCGTACGGCGAATTCCCGGCGGGCAAGACGTACTCGTCCGTCGATGCACCCGACTCCTACACGCCGGTCGCCGGAACGACGGTCAGGCTCGAATTCGTCGACGACCGGATCTCGGCCGAGGCGGGGTGCAACAGGTTGTTCGGCACCGTGGACACCTCGCAGGGCAGGATCACCATCGACTCTCTCGGGTCGACACGCGTGGCCTGCCCGGAGGCGATCATGGAGCAGGACCGGTGGCTGTCGGCATTCCTGACCTCCTCGCCACGGTGGTCGCGGGACGGTGGAACCATGACCCTGGACAACGGGAACGAGCGGATCGTCTTCGCCGAATTCTGATCGATCAGCGGCGGATGCGGTTCACCGCGGTGTGGCGTACCCCGTCGAGAAAGAGTTTCAGTCCGAAATCGAATCTGCTCGTCGGATCTGGACTCTCGAAAAGCGGCGACGCGTCGGGCGTGAGGGCTCCGGCGGAATCCATCTGAAGCCGCGCTTGCTCGTCCACGGTCTGACCGAGGATGTAGTACAGCAATGTGTCGGCGGTGAGTTCCGCGTCGCGTCGCGGCAGTCCTGCTCGAATGCACACGGCGGCAATGCGTTCGCGAATGTGGTTGGTGGTCAGCCTCGAGGCGTAGGTCGCGGCCACCAATTCGGCACCGTCGCGTCGGGAGAGAAGGGCGTCGCGCAGTCGGTGTGCGATCTGAGCGATCTGTGCGTCCCACGAATCCTCGGTGGACGGTGCATCGGCACCCGAGAGTATGTGGTCGGCGATGGCACCGAGCAGCGTCTGTTTGTTGGGGAAGTGCCAGTACAGCGCGCCCGGCTGGACGTGCAGTGACGTCGCCAGACGGCGCATCGTCAGGTCTGCCAGGCCGTACTCGTCGAGAATGGCGATCGCGCCGTCCAGGACGTCCTGCCTGTTCAGTTGCACGTACTTCCCCCTGTCGTTCGACGCCGCGTCGCTTTGACAGTAGCCGAGCGCGGTGCCTAACGTGAACGCCGTTCAACTTGAACGGTGTTCAATTTCGATGCCGTTCGACGACGAGGGGACCCGGAATGGACATTTTGCGCACGGCGCGTACACAGGTGCTCGGCGACGGCATCGCGCTCGATCGATCTCAGGTTCTCGAGGTTCTCGAGCTCGGTGACGACCGTCTCGAGGAGACGATGCTGTTGGCCCACGAGGTGCGGATGAAGTGGTGCGGGCCCGAGGTCGAGGTGGAGGGAATCGTCAGCCTCAAGACCGGCGGGTGCCCCGAGGACTGCCACTTCTGTTCGCAGTCCGGGCTTTTCGCCTCCCCGGTCCGAGCTGCGTGGCTCGATATCCCCTCGCTGGTGGAAGCTGCGAAGCAGACCGCGAAGACCGGAGCGACGGAATTCTGCATCGTCGCCGCGGTACGCGGACCGGACGATCGGTTGCTCGCGCAGGTCGCCGCGGGTATCGAGGCCATTCGGAACGAGGTCGAGATCGATATCGCCTGCTCGTTGGGCATGCTCGATCAGGATCAGGTCGATCGGCTCGCGGCAATGGGTGTGCATCGCTACAACCACAATCTCGAGACCTCTCGCTCGTACTTTCCGAACGTGGTGACCACCCATACCTGGGAGGAGCGGTGGAACACCCTGAAGATGGTGCGCGAGGCAGGCATGGAGGTGTGCTGCGGCGGAATTCTCGGCATGGGGGAGACGCTCGGGCAGCGGGCCGAGTTCGCAGCCGATCTCACCGCACTCGAACCCGACGAGGTGCCCCTGAACTTCCTCAACCCCCGGCCGGGAACCCCGTTCGGAGACCTCGACGTGCTGCCGGCATCGGATGCTCTGCGCGCTGTCGCTGCGTTTCGTCTCGCCCTGCCGCGCACGATTCTCAGGTTCGCCGGCGGCCGCGAGATCACTCTCGGTGATCTGGGTGCGAAGCAGGGAATTCTCGGCGGCATCAATGCGGTCATCGTCGGCAACTACCTGACGACGCTCGGTCGTCCGGCAGAGCAGGACCTCGACCTTCTCGGCGAGCTGCAGATGCCGATCAAAGCGCTCAACTCGACTATCTGATGGGCGTATTAGGGTGGGTCGAATGACGAGCGAGACCCACTACGACCCGTACACCGGCCGGCCTGTCGAATCCCGAGCCGAGATAGGCGCGGATTCGTTGTCGGTCGCCGTCCGGCTCGGGCTGGAGCCGCCGCGGTTCTGCGCGGAATGCGGACGCCGCATGGTGGTCCAGATCGTCCCCGACGGGTGGACATCGCTGTGCTCGCGTCACGGTCTCGTCGACTCGGCCGCGACGGGTAGGCGCTAGGTGGTCATGTCGGACGTTCTCGAAGTCGCACCGCGGACCAGTACCGTTCGTGTGCTGTCGGTGGTTGTCGGAGTCTCGGTGGCAGTGTCGGCTCTGGGCGGGATGTTGTGGGGATTCCTGGCACCGGCGCAGCAGCTGCTCGTGGTGGCGCAGGACCGTGGGGCCGCACTGACCGGTGAGAGTCTGCACCGCTTCGACGGCCTCGCGCTCTTCTCCTTCGTGTCCTTGGCCCTGGGTCTCGTCATCCCGATCGGGTGGTGGCTGTGGAAGTCGGAGCGAGGTCCGCGGCTGTTCGGTGCGATCTTCGTCGGCGCTCTCGCAGGTTCGGTCGCTGCTCTCCTGGTGGGCAACGGGATTGCTGCTCTTCGGTTTCCGAAGGCCGCCGACCCTGCAGTCGGGTCGATCGTCACTGTTGCGCCGAGCATCGACACCCCGCTGGTGCTGATCGTTCAGGCGCTGATGGCATCGCTGGTGATCCTGCTGCTGGCGGCGATGAATCCCAACGACAATCTGCACTACACCGATCCCGAACCGGACGACCTCGATGTCGAGTTCTCCCCGCCGCCGCCGTCGTTCGACTCGAATCGGGTCGACTGACCGCAGCGGTTCACGTCTGCGGTGGGCGCAATGCGGCGAACTCGTCGGTGACTCGAATGCTGTTGTCGGCAAAGCGGAACAGTGCAGGCGGTCGTCCACCTGCCTTGCCCGACGGCGCGCGTCGTCCGGTGGGTTCGATGACACCACGCCTGCTCAGTACGCGCTGCAGATTGGTGGCGTCGACCTGATATCCGAGTGCGGCACCGTAGATCTCGCGCAGCGAGGAGATCGCGAAATCGACCGGCGCGAGTGCGAATCCTATGTTGGTGTACGAGAGTTTCGCGACCAGTCGATGTCTCGCGTGCGCAACAACGGTTCCGTGATCGAACGACATGTGGGGCAGTGCGGAAACCGGGTGCCATGCCGTGTCGGAGGGGAGTGTCGGCTCGGCCGAGATCGGCACCAGGCCCAGGAAGGTCGACGCAATCCGCCGATCTCCCGGCACACGTTCGGGTTCGCTGAAGACGGACAGTTGCTCGAGGTGTGCCACCGAGCGCACGTCGACCTTTTCCGCGAGCTGACGCCGAGCGGAGGTGGCGAGGTTCTCGTCGTCGCGCAGGGTGCCTCCGGGCAGCGACCAGGTCCCGGCCTCTGGATCGAGCGCGCGCTGCCACAGCAGCACCGCCAATTCCGGGGCATCGGGGTCGGAAAAGGTTCGAACTTGGAACACCGCAATGAGGACTTCGTGGACGGTGCTACGATGAATCATGTTTTCGATCATAGGTCGAAAACTCCCTCGGAGGAAATTCGGTCACCGACGACCGGATGATCGGTGAAGGAGAACCGTCATGACCAGCAGCGCTACCCGGGTGAACACCCTGGACTCGGCATTCGCCGGAGTTCGCGACATCGTCGACGGAGCCGGTGGCTACGGGGGAGTCGAGGCGACGCCGGAATGGGCCGCCGAGGTCCGAAGGCTCGCCGATCTGCGTGGTGCGACGCTGCTCGCACACAACTACCAACTGCCTGCGATCCAGGATGTCGCCGATCATGTCGGTGACTCGCTCGCACTCTCGCGCATCGCCGCCGAGGTGTCCGAGGACACGATCGTGTTCTGCGGCGTCCACTTCATGGCCGAGACCGCGAAGATCCTGAGCCCGCAGAAGACGGTCCTCATCCCCGACCAGCGCGCCGGTTGCTCCCTCGCGGATTCCATCACCGCAGAGCAACTCCGCGAATGGAAGGCGGATTTCCCGGAGGCCGTCGTCGTCTCGTACGTCAACACCACCGCCGAGATCAAAGCGCTGACCGACATCTGCTGCACCTCGTCGAACGCCGTCGAGGTGGTCGAGTCGATCGATCCGGGCCGCGACATCCTGTTCCTGCCCGATCAGTTCCTCGGCGCGCACGTCAAGCGCGTCACCGGACGCGAGAACCTGCACATCTGGGCCGGAGAATGCCACGTGCACGCCGGTATCAACGGCGACGAGTTGGCCGAGAAGTCTCGTACCCACCCGGACGCAGAACTGTACGTCCACCCCGAATGCGGCTGCGCCACTTCGGCTCTGTACCTCGCAGGCGAGGGATTCGTACCGGCGGACAAGGTGAAGATTCTCTCCACCGGCGGCATGCTCGACGCTGCGCGCACCACGGCGTCCAAGCAGGTTCTCGTCGCCACCGAGATCGGCATGTTGCATCAGCTGCGGATGGCTGCACCCGAGGTCGACTTCCTCGCCGTGAACGACCGCGCATCGTGCGGCTACATGAAGATGATCACCCCTGCGGCTCTGCTGCGCTGCCTGGTCGAAGGACGCGACGAGGTGCACGTCGACCTCGAGACCGCGCACATCGCGAGCAAGTCGGTGCAGCGGATGATCGAGATCGGCACCCCGGGCGGCGGCGAGTGAATCCATCGGTCGCGTGGGAAACCGCGGCCGATCTGGTCGTCGTCGGCGGTGGAATTGCCGGACTCACCGCGGCGCGCACCGCGACGGCCCGCGGCCTGCGGGTGGTGACCGTCAGCAAGGGGCAGTCCACCGACACCGCAACGCAGTACGCCCAGGGTGGAATTGCGGTCGTCGGTCCCGAGCTCGAGGACTCGATCGAATCGCATGTGGCCGACACCTGTGTTGCCGGTGCCGGTTTGTGCGACGAGGACGCGGTGCGCTCCATCGTGTCCGGCGGACGCGCGGCGATCACCTCGCTCGAGGCTGCGGGCGCGCAGTTCGACCTGGCAGCTGACGGCGAGGTGGCACGGACACGCGAGGGTGGCCACAGCGTTCGTCGCATCGTTCACGCCGGGGGAGATGCGACCGGGGCCGAGGTGCAGCGCACGCTGGACGCGTCGGTGCCCACGGTGCAGTTCGACACGACCGCGGTGCGGGTGCTGACCACCGACGGAGAGGTTGTCGGGCTTCTCGTGCGTGGACCTCGCGGCGTCGGCGTCGTTCATTGCCCGACGGTGCTGCTCGCCACCGGCGGACTGGGGCAGCTCTTCTCGTGCAGCACCAACCCGCCCGGCGCGACGGCCGACGGCATTGCACTCGCACTCGACGCCGGTGCGCGGATCGCGGATCTGGAGTTCGTGCAGTTCCATCCGACGGTTCTGTTCGCCGCCGGGTCGACGGGCCGCCGCCCGTTGATCAGCGAGGCAGTGCGAGGAGAGGGAGCCCGCTTGGTCGACGTCACCGGTCGTGCGTTCATGGCGGAGGTGCACCCGCTCGGTGACCTCGCCCCACGCGACGTGGTGTCCCGCGCCATCGCCGAATTGCTGCACGGCAGCGGTGACGACCACGTACTGCTGGACGCCCGCACGGTCGAACGCGTCCACGAACGGTTCCCGACCGTGACCGCCTCGTGCCTGGAGGCCGGCTTCGATCCGGCGACGGACCTGATTCCGGTGGCACCGGCAGCGCACTATTCGTGCGGGGGCGTGGCGACGGATACGGCCGGACGTACCTCGGTTCCCGGCTTGCTGGCCGCGGGCGAAGTGGCGCGCACCGGCTTGCACGGTGCCAACAGGTTGGCGTCGAACAGTCTGCTCGAGGGTCTCGTCGTCGGTGAGCGTGCGGCCTACGTGGCTGCCGAACGGGTCGGCCGCACCGGCAGCATCTCGGATGTCGCACTGCCCACCTACCGCCGTATCGACCGCGCGGTGCTGCAGCGCACCATGACCGCCGAGGTCGGCGTCGTACGGGATGCAACGGGTCTTGCTGCAGCGCAACGTGTTCTGGAGCACGGCGTGGTATCGGAACCGCCCGTGGATGCGCGCGCGGTCGAGGACGCAGCGTTGACCGCTGCGGCGGAGGTGATCGTGCTGACCGCGTCCGAGCGGCGCGAGAGCAGAGGGTGTCATACCCGACGCGATGCGCCGGAGAGCGATCCGGCGCAGCGCCGCAGTCTGTTCGTCGAACGAGATCTCGATGGACGGTTGACGATAGTGAACGACGATGTGATGACGGGAGCACATTGACATGACCGATTCCCCGAACGAGGTGAACCCGGGCGTCGACCGAGACGAAGTTCTCGCACTGATCAGGACCGCCCTCGACGAGGACCTGCGGTACGGACCCGACATCACCACGCTGGCAACGGTTCCCGAGAACGCCGTCGCCACCGCGTCGGTGGTCTCGCGCCAATTCGGCACGGTGGCCGGAATCGATGTCGGCCTCCTGGTTCTCGACGAGGTGATCGGAAGCGGCGGATACTCCGTCGTGCATCGCATCGAGGACGGATCCGAGGTCGAACAGGGACAGGCCGTTCTGACGGTCGAAGCCCCGACTCGAGGTCTGCTCACTGCCGAACGCACGATGCTCAACATCGTCTGTCATCTTTCGGGAATCGCCACCGCGACGGCCGGCTGGGTCGCCGAGGTCGCCGACACCGAATGCAAGATCCGGGACAGCCGAAAGACGTTGCCGGGACTGCGTTCACTGCAGAAGTACGCCGTTCGCGCCGGCGGGGGCGTCAACCACCGGATGGGTCTGGGAGATGCCGCGCTCATCAAGGACAATCACGTGGCGGCAGCCGGTTCGGTCGTCGCTGCGTTGAACGCAGTGCGGGCCGCGGCTCCCGACATCGCATGCGAGGTCGAGGTAGACAGCCTCGAGCAACTCGACCAGGTACTGGCGGAGAACGTCGAACTGGTTCTGCTGGACAACTTTCCGCTCTGGCAGACACAGATGGCGGTGCAGCGCCGAGACACGTTCGCGCCGCAGACGAAGCTGGAATCCTCGGGTGGCCTGACCGTCGACGTGGCACGGGACTACGCGCGTACGGGGGTCGACTTCCTTGCGGTTGGCGGTCTGACACACTCGGTGACAGTGCTCGACCTCGGCCTGGACATGTAGTCGAGCCTCGCAATGTGAGGAATTCTTTCGAAGATGGAAGTTCAGAGCGTCCGCCTCGACAGTTGGATCTGGGCGGTTCGGTTGTTCAAGACGCGGTCTGCCGCGGCTGCTGCCTGCCGCGGCGGGCACGTCCGCGTCAACGGAACTCCCGCCAAACCCGGGCATCGCATCGGCCCGGACGACGAGATCAGACTGCGGGCCGACGGAGTCGAGAAGATCGTCGTCGTGGTGCGGGCCATCACCAAACGAGTAGGCGCAGCGGTCGTTCCCGAGTGCTTGATCGATCGCAGTCCGCCGCCGCCACCGAAAGAAGTTCTGGCTTCCGTACCGAGGCGTGATCGAGGGGCAGGCAGGCCCACCAAGCGCGATCGTCGTGAAATCGACAGACTGCGAGGTTTGGGCCTCTAGTGTGCTGAGCTCACATCCGTTACCTTGGGTAAGGAGAAGAAGTTCGTACGTGACAAGGTGTGGCATGAACTCCGTCCTGTGGACTCCACGTTCGCAGCAGTGTATTTCCTGACAGCAGCGCTGCTGCACGTTCTGTTTCCGGCCATCGAAGCTTCCCTCACCATCGCAGCTTCACTGCTGGTGATACTGGTGGGGCTCGGAATCGCGGTTCTGATTCGCCATCGACAGCGTCATCCGGCCCGCTGATTCGGGCCGGTTCGACGGCAGGGCTGTGCCCTGACGGTGATATGGGTCGTCAGGCGGGTTGTCGTGGTTCCTCGTAACCGGTTTCGTCGTGATTGTCGGGTGGGTAGAGGACTTCTTCTGGGTGGTGGGCGTGGTTGATGAGTCCGCGCCGCTTGGGGTCCATCCCCGCCGGTGGGTGCCACAGGGTGCGGCCCGGGTACCGGTGTCCTGCTCCGGTTTTGGTGGTGGCCCATTTGCCGGGGCCGGTGCCGACGAGTGCGTGGTGCATGTCGCAGCCGAAGGTGAGGGAGTCGATGTCGGTGTAGCCGCCGGTGTTCCAGTCGGTGACGTGGTGGGCTTGGCACCAGGTCGCCGGGCGGGTGCAGGAGGGGAAGCTGCAGCCGCGGTCGCGGGCGATGAGCACGATGCGTTGGTCGGCGGAGGCGATGCGTTTGGAGCGGCCGAGGTAGAGGGCTCGGCCGTGGTCGTCGAAGATCGTCAGGTAGTGGTGGGCGTGGGAGGCCATGCGGATCGCGTCGCGGATCGACACCCGTGATCCGGTGGCGGTCATGGCGTAGCCGCAGCCGGCTTCGAGGTCTTTGAGGGTCATGGTGACGATGGCGGTGACGGGTAGGCCTCGGTGGGTGCCGAGGGTGCCGGAGGCGAGGGTGTGTCGGAGCGCGAGTTTGAGGGCGTCGTGTTGGCGTTCGCGTTGGGTGCGGGTATCCCGCGCGGCGGCAGCGTCGCGTGCTGCAGCCTTACCCAGCGCTTCGTCGCCGTCGGTATCGGCATCGACTGTGTCGTCGGGCTCAGCTGTGCCCTCTGGTTCGATGGTGCCGTCGGGCCCTGTGCCGCAACCACAGTCGAGGCCGTCACCGCACCGGCCGTCACCGTCGCAGGGATCGTCGCCGTCGAATGAACCGTCGTTCCACAGTCCCGCATCGCTCCACAGTCCCTGATCGCTCGTCGAACGGTCGTCCGGCTCCGGTGGCGGTGGGGTGTCGGTATCGCAGACGCCACCCGGTGTGGGCGAATCCGGTTCGGCTGCTGCAGGATCGGGACGCGCACCGTCGCTCGCAGCGGCAGGGCTCGTGCTGTCCTTGCCGCCGGTCTCGTCGTGGATGATCGATGTCGGGGG